>SLJA01000053.1 GCA_007135355.1 Wenzhouxiangella sp. | reverse complement strand
CGGCATTACCGGCTCGGCCATCGACCGGCCGGCGGGCGCTACATGGATCCCGACACCTGGATCAGTCAGACCTCGACCCGCGACGGCTCGTGGTGGCCGGAGTACGGCCGCTGGCTGGCCGTCCACAGCGGCAAGCGCGCCGCTCCCCCGGCCATGGGGGCTGCCGACCAGGGCTACCCGCCGCTGTGTGTGGCGCCGGGTACCTATATCTACATGACCTGAAACACCCGCGTCCAAGCACGGGGCGGTGACGATCCGGTATAAGTTGCGCTGAGGGAGCATCAAATCCCGCAGCAGTTTTGATGCCGACTTGATCAGGATCAGAACCGGAGGGTTAGGCAATGACGGCGGATACGTCTTATTCGGCACAAGCCCTGCTGAATTTTCTCAAGCAGGCCGGGATGGAGGGTCGAATCAATCCAGCTGCGGCGCGCGCGCGCCGCAATGCGGTCGAGCAGCTCGCGGCTGAACTGACCGACGATGAAAGAGCCGATGTGCGTAGCATCGATGTCGACCGACTGGCCTCGCGTTTTCACAAGCTGGAAGGTTCAAGTATTCGCAGCGAGGCGCTGGCGCTGTATGTCCAGAGGTTCCGCGCCGGCCTGACCGACTTTCTGGCCTGGTGCGAGGATCCGGCCGCGTTCCAGAGCGTGGTGGCCGGCGAGCTCGCTCGGGCGTTGCCGCGCGGGTCGATTGGCGAGGAACAGCGCGTGGCTGAGCGGATCGCTCTGGCCGCGACCGAGAACACCTCGCACATCGTGCCGATCCCCCTGCGCGAAGCCTGCACGGTTTACGTGGCCAACCTGCCGGGTGATCTCAAGCGCGAGGAAGCCGAGCGTATTGCCCGCATCATCCAGGCCTTCGCCGCCGACCGCCCGACTCACACCGGGGAGGGCACAGCATGAGCCGACTGTTCATTATTGCGCTGATGGTCATCTTCGCCGTGGCCGGCATCGGCCTGTGGCTATATTTCATCTACTCCACGGCGGAAACCCCCTTCCGCGAGGAACTGGTACCGGAACTGGTGTCGTTCTGCATCGAGGCCTTCATCCTGGTCGGCCTGCTCGGCCTGATCCAGCGCTATCTGGAAACCCGCCGCAAGCGTCAGATGTTGCTCAGCCTGAGGGGTTCTTTCCGCGACCTGCTTTCTCTGCTGGATATTGCCTTTCTCGGACCCTATGCCGAGCCGACCTCGTCGAAGCAACTCGAAACCGATCCGCGCGTGGTCGACAGCTTGCTCGCCGAACTTGACCAAAAGCACCCCGACCTCGATAGCCTGATCGCGCTCAAGCGCGAGGGCTGCGAGTCGCTGTCCACCACCCGCGACCTGGTCGCGGTGGCCGCGCAGATCTCGGCCGCGCACATGAACTGGTGGATTGCCATCGTCGACAGCATCCGCCGCCTGGCTGAAGCGCCGGATCGTCAGGCGGTCGAGCGCAGCTTGCACGAGATGTTGATCAATATCCGCGAGTTCAACCGGCTGGAGGTTTGAGCATCAGCCTAAGGCCGCGAAGATCCGCTCCAGCAGCCAATGCGCCGGCAGATGGAACAGCAGCGGCATGCCGATCATCAGTAGTAACAGGTGGAGGAGCGGATGGATCGGCCGCGCCGGTTTGTCCTCCGCAAACAGCCCGTGGACCCAGTTGATGTTGCGCTCGACCGGCGCCAGATACCAGCTCAGAGGCAGGACGATCCAGCAGATGACCGCCGCCAGCGGCAGCGCGCGGGCATCATAACCCTGCACCCACACCATCCAGACCAGCACCACCGGCAGCGGCAGGTGATAAAAGGACAGCAAGCGCAGCCACAGCGGACGTTGCCGGTCGAACATGTAGCCGAGCATGCCGCCCAGCTCCCAGCCGGTCAGCAGGCGGATGGCCAGCACCAGGGCCCAGACCAGCTCCGGCACCACGACCAGCACCGCCATGGTCGACGCCAGCAGCGCGCTCTCCAGCCACAGCGCGATGGTGGCGCCGATCAGCGCGATGTTGGAAAACCACAGGTAGTTGATCGGCCCGTAGCGGAACCAGTAGGTGACCAGCACCACCAGCGTCATGGCGCTGAAAGCGAGCTTGAGCCATAGGGGGATCATGCCGATTATCTTAAGGCCTCCTGCCACTGGCTCGGCGGCGTGGTCCGGATGTTTGCACGTCTCCTGCACCCAGCTCGGGCTAGTCTTCGCACCCATGCATGATGACCCCCGACTCCAAGGCCTGTTACGCCTGTTCAAGGCCAGCCTGCGCCCACCGCCCGGCGCGGGACGGATGGCGCTGGCCCTGACCATGGGCTTGGTCACCCATGCCGTCTTTGCCGTCGCAGTGCTGGCCATGATCGGCGCGATGTTTTTCGGCATGAGCGAAAGTTTTGGGACGGTGCCGTGGCCGTGGGCGGCACTGGCCAATGCGCTGCTGATCCTGCAGTTTCCGCTGGCCCATTCGTTTTTTTTGACTGGTCGCGGTGGGCAATGGCTGGCGCGGCTGGTGCCTGGCCCACATGGCAAGACCCTGGCAACGACCACTTACGCCTTGATCGCCTCGATCCAACTGGCCGCGCTGTTTCTGTTGTGGACGCCCTCGGGTATTGTCTGGTGGCGAGCTGAAGGACTGGTGTTCTGGCTGATCTGCTCGGCCTATGCGGCCTCGTGGTTGCTGCTGATCAAGGCCAGCTTCGACGCCGGTGCCGAAGTGCAGTCAGGCGCCCTGGGCTGGATGTCGCTGCTGGGCCGGATCAAGCCGCGCTTTCCCGACATGCCCACGCTGGGGCTGTTCCGCGTCATCCGCCAGCCGATCTACGTGGCCTTCGCGCTCACCCTGTGGACCGTGCCGACGTGGACCCCGGACCAGCTGGCGCTGGCGATCACCTTGACCGCCTACTGCCTGCTGGCCCCGCGCCTGAAAGAACGCCGCTTTGCCACCCGCTACGGCGAGCGCTTCCAGCGCTACCGTGAAGAAGTGCCCTATGCCGTGCCGAGACCCCGAACCCTGACGAGAAATGCCGATGCGTAACGACCTGACCATCTATGACAATGTTGCCGCACAGTGGTGGTCGGACGAGATCCGCTGGGTCCGCACGCTGAAAAACCTGGTGCCTGGCCGTCTGTCGTGGATGGACCGCCAGATTGACTGGCAGGATCAGCAGGTGCTGGACTTAGGCTGCGCCGGTGGCTTCATGGCCGAAGCGCTGGATGAGCGCGGCGCCGTCGTCACCGGCATCGACCCGGCCGAGGAAGCCATTGCCGCGGCGCGCGCCCATGCCGAGCAAACTGGCCGCAAGATCAGCTACGACGTGGGCGTCGGCGAGAACCTGCCCTATCCGGATCACCGCTTTGATGCGGTGGTCTGCGTCGATGTGCTCGAGCATGTCCAGGACCTTCAGCAGGTGATCCGCGAGATTGCTCGCGTGCTGCGTCCCGGCGGCCTGTTCCTGTTCGACACCATCAATCGCAACCCGCTGTCGCGGCTGGCCACCATCACCGTGGCCGAGGACATTCTGCGCCTGCTGCCGCGCGGCACCCACGATCCTGCTTTGTTCATCAAGCCTGCCGAGCTGCGCCAGGCCATGCAAGCGGCCGGCCTCGAGCCGGGCCGCTTCACCGGCTTGGGCCCACGCGGCATCAACCGGCGTTTTGACCTGACCTTCGGCCAGCTGCCGCTGACTGCGATCCTCTACATGGGCTCGGCGCGCAAGGCGGACACAGCCCAGCCAAGCGCTCAGGCAGCCTGAGGACCCGCCGCGCGAATTTGTCGCCACTCCGGTGTTGCCGATAGACTACGGGCCCGTGTTGCTGGGCGATACTGGCCGTGGCCAAGCAAAGAATCGAACCAAGGTTTGACGACGACCGTGTGCCGGAGCGCTCCGGTCGCTTTGTTGTCGAGCAGCCACGGCGAGCAACGGGTCTTGACGATTCGCCTGAGCTGGAAGGTGAAGCAGGCGGTACGCGCATATTTCGACGGCTGGCCTGGATGGTTCTCTTCATTGGCCTTTTCATGCTGTCCTGGGAGCTGCTCAAGTGGTATGCCGATGCTTCGGAGTCCCCGGTGTTGACGGAGCGCATCGATAGTCTGCAGCAGGATTTCGCCGCAGCCCGGCGGCAAATGCTCAATTTGCCGGTTCGGCACATCATCGGCTCATCTGACTCGGCCCACGGCCGCGAATTGCGCCGGCAGTGCGAGGAGCTGAGCCGAGCCTTCGTCGCCAACCCCCAGCCGCGGGCGCGTGAATTGATGCTGGAATATTGCCAGGCCTACGAGCAGTATCAATCGACGGGAGAAATCCCGCACGACTTGCCGGATATCGATTGATCAAATTCCGATAGCACTCGGGGTCCATGCGTGCATGCCGGGAGCCTGCGCGGGGTGCAATGCTGATAGCCGGACTTTCTTATGGTTCAAGCTGACCGGCAAACGGCATCAGCGGGCGATGGTCGCCCCTTTTCCGCGATTGAGCTATTTGCTTGGATCTTCGTGCAGACGACCTTCCACGTATTTATGAAGGATGCTGGCAATCAGCGTCTGGTATGGGATGCCTTCGGCCAACGCCTTTTTCTGCAGGCCGCGTAAATCCTTGGACGGCAGCCGAATGTTAATGCGAGCGTCCTTCCTCAACATTCCCGCGGCATAGTCCTGATGGCGTGCGCGGATTTGCTCGGCGTTTGCGGCGCGCGAGGTGCGACCAGTCTCGAAGGCTTCGAGAATTTCGCGTTCTTCAGCGTCAAGTTTGCTCATGTCACTTTCCTCGATATTGCCGGGTTGCTTTGCGACTGGGGATGATGGTCTTGAGAAATACCTCATCGTCTGTTTCGACGAACGGCACCAGATACACGTAGTCTTCGATCGCGACCACATGAATCTGTTGGCCGGGATAGCGCGCTTGGTTGGGATGGTCAACGGTATCGAGAATGTCGCCTGCAGATCCTGGATCTGGCGAAAGCTGACGTGATCGCTCAAGGCCATTTCAATGATTTCGCTGATGCTGGCCGGATCGAGCGGACTGCGGGACATGCGCGCGCCTGAGATGGGTGGAGAAAAGAAAAACTAAACTTCAACGCTACCGCGACCCGTGTCAAAGTAGCCTCATCTCAGCCTTTTAAGTCGGAACACGTTCATGTCATTTTTCTGCGCCACCGGATTTAATCGTCATATCAAGCGGTCGACGTTCAATGTTGAAAGCCTAAGTTACTCTGCGTGCGGCCTGCTCATGGCTGGGGCATTGCTGTGGACTGCTTCAGCGTCAGCACAGTCTCAAGCTGATCGGCCGGCCAACAGCCTGGACCTTGAACTGGGCCTGTTCCACTTCACCCGCAACGACACTCGCATCCCCAGCGATACCGGCACCAAGTTCGCGCTGGACGATCTGACCGGCTCGAACGGCGCAACCGCGCGCCTGCAGGGCACCTGGTGGTGGAACGAGCGCAACGCCCTGCGCCTGACGGCGGCACCGCTCAGCGTCAGCGGCACCGGCGTGCTCGACCAGGACGTCGACTTCGCCGGCGAGCGCTTCGCCGCGCGGCAACCCACGCGTGGGGAATACCGCTTCAATACCTACCGGCTGACCTGGCGTTACCGCTTCGATCCCGGCCAGCGCTGGGAGTGGGCCGCCGGCGCGGCCGTGCTGGTGCGCGACGCCCGCATCCGCCTGACCCAGGGTGATATGCGGGCCAAGGATGACGACCTCGGGGTAGTGCCGCTGCTGCACGCCCACGGGCGCTACCGCCTGGCTGAACGCACGACGCTGGTCGTCGATTTCGAAGGCCTGTGGTCGCCCCAGGGTCGGGCTTTCGACGTTGCCGTGCGCGCCGAGCGCGATTTCGCCAACGGCTGGTACGGGCATGTTGGCCTGCGCACGCTGGAAGGCGGTGCCGACAACAGCAATGTCTACACATTTGCCTGGGTGCACTTCGCAACGCTGGGTTTCGGCTACCGGTTCTGATTGCCGGGCCGGCCACGAGCATATGCGGCCGCGCTTTTAGTCCAGATGCTGGTTCGACCGCCGCCACAGCCAGCGCGCGACCAGCGGGTCCAGGCGGGCCATCATCCAGTAGGACACGCGCTGGCGTAGCCGAGTCCACAGCCCGCTTTGGCGACGCAACGTCTCTCGGTCGATGCGTTGCGCGCGTTCGGCATGGTGGTCGAACCAGCCCTTGGCACGGCGCGACAGGTCGGCATCTTTGAATCTGAGCATCAGCTCATAATCGATATGCAAGCTGCGGGTATTGAAGTTGGCCGAGCCGATCAACACCACTTCATCGGCAACGACCATCTTGGCGTGCAGTACCTGGGGCTGGTATTCGAGTATCTCTATCCCGGCCCGGATCAGGCGAGCGTAGATCGAGCGAGATGCGTACCAGGCCAGCGCGACATCGCTTTTCCCCGGCAGCAGCAGGCGGACGCGCGCGCCGTGGCGGGCTCTTTTCATCAGTCTTCGCCGCAGGCTCCAGGGCGGCAGGAAATAGGGGCTGACGATGCAGATGTCGCCGGCCCGGCTCAGGTCACGCAGCAAACTGGCCTTGAGCGGATTGGTGCCGCGTCCGGGCCCGCTCAGCAGCATCCGGCCCTGGTCGCAGCGAACTTCGCGGCGCTCGGTGGCGCCGCGTAAACGCATGAAGCGTGGTTGCCTCTCGCCGGCCAGCACAAAGAAGCGATCGAAGCTTGAAGCCAGCACGCCGGCCAGCTCTGCGCCCACGCGCACACCCAAATCCAGCCAGCCTTTGTCGACGCCGTCGCCGTCATATTCAGCGCCGATATTGAACCCGCCAACGATCGCCTGCCGACGGTCACAGACCAGCAGCTTGCGATGGTTGCGGTGGCTGAAGCGGCCGAGATGCAGCGGATTGAAAACCCTGACCTCGCCGCCGGCGGCTTCCAGCAAGGCGAAAAAATCCGCACCCAGGGAAAACGACCCCAGTGCGTCGATGATTATCCGCACTCGCACCCCGCGGCTGGCTGCGGCGATCAATTGTTGGCGCAGACGACGCCCGGCGGCATCGTCTGCGTAGATGTACATCTGCAGCTGGATGTTATGCCGGGCCTGATCGACCAGGCGGCCCATCTGCGATAGGCCGGACTCGCCGCTGGGCAGCAGGGTGATGTCGGCATGGTTCTGACGCTGATCGGCCATGGCTTACTGCAGCGGCCACACCCAGGGCAGTAACAGCATGGTGACGACGAACACCACCAGGGTCAGCGGCACACCCAGCTTCAGATAGTCGACAAAACGATAACCGCCAGGCCCCATCACCAGCACATTGGCCGGGTGGGCCACGGGACTGGCCAGGCTGGCTGAGGCGGCGATGCTGCGCCCGACCAGCAGGGAATCTTCGGGCACACGCAGGGCGACGATGCGCTCGCGCAGGCTGTAAAGCCCCTGCAGATCCTGAGTGCCTGAAGTCTTGGTGATATCCGTGCGCAGCCACTTGGTGACGAACAGCACCAGGGCGGCAAGCAGGATCAACAGGACCAGGGCAATTTCAATCGTCACGGCGAGAGTCCTATGCGAGGCCGGTGGCGGTCTGAGCACCAATGTAGGGCGAGGATCATGGCGGTACGGTCGGCGCTGGCAGGGTTTTGCCTTGATTCGCGAATAGATTTCATGATGGCTAAAAAACGCTTATGCGAGCCTTTTGCAAAAAACATCGCGCGTAAATAGCCAAACGCCGGATTATTAGAACCGGAAGTTGGAAAAAAGACCAGCGAGGCGCGCAATCAACTTGAACAAAAAGGACTGTCAATGAAGCGACTGCTGCTGGGCTTGGTCTTTCTGTTCGTCCTGGTCATCGCCGTGCCTTCGGCTTATCTCGGGCTGACTCTCTGGCGCGCCCACGGCGGCCTGCCACAATGGGACGGCGAGGTTGCCGTGGCCGGTCTGGACGGCCCGGTGGAAATCCTGCGCGACGCCAACGGCGTGGCCTACATCAATGCCTCGACCCGGCGCGATGCGATGTTCGCCCAGGGCTTTGTCCATGCTCAGGACCGCTTCTGGCAGATGGCGCTGACCCGGCAGATGATGGCCGGGCGGCTGGCAGAATGGATGGGCAGACCGGCGCTGGACTCCGATCGCACGATGCGCCACTTTGCCGGGGAAGCACTGGCGCGCCGGCTATGGGCGCAGTTCCCGGAAGAGGAACGGCCCCTGCTGGAAGCGTACGCGGCCGGGGTCAATGCCTGGCTGGATAGCCCCGCCTACCGCCGTCCGCCGGAGATGGTCATCCTGCATGTCCAGCCCGAGCGCTGGCGGCCGGAAGATGCTTTCCTGATTTGGCGCAGCCTGCATGACGCTCTGGCCATGTTCGGTCTGGAGCCGGTGCGGGCCTTGCTCCGCGGCGTTGGTCAGCATCCATCGGCAGTAAACATGTTTCCCGGTTTCGCCGATATCAGCGTGCCGATCATCCCGCCTGCTGACGGGGAAGAAACCACTCAGCACTCTCAGCCGTTCAAGGATCGTGCCTTTTCCAACAGCTGGCTGGTCTCGGGCGAACACACCGCCAGTGGTTTACCACTGCTGGCCAACGATCCCCAGTTGCCGGCGACCTTGCCGAATCTCTGGCAGCTGATGCACCTGTCCTATGACGGCATCCGGGTGGTCGGTCCGGCCATTCCGGGCTTGCCGGGTATCCCCTTGGGCCACAACGGTCATATTGCCTGGGGCGCCACCAACGCAATGGTTGATGTCAACGACATCGCTCTGGTGCAGATTGATCCCGACAATCCAGATCGCTTCCGGAGAGGCCCGAATGAACCGTGGCAGGACTTCAGGATTCGTCGCGAGTCTATCCGGGTGCGTTTTGGCCGCAAGGTAGAGCAACGGGTTCGGCACACGCCCGAAGGCATCGTCCGCTTGTGGGATGAGCGGCCGGACACGGGTTTCCGCGACCGGCCCGGAACCGAGCGCGAGGCTCGCCTGCTCGGGCTCGATGTCGATGCTTCGCCGGCCGCTTTCCTGCGCCTGAACAAGGCACGCAATGTTACCGAGGCGCTGGACGCGCTGGCGGTTTTCAGGGGGCCGCCGATCAGCATCAGCATCGCCGATGTGGACGGCAATATCGCTTACGTGATGGCCGGCGCGATTCCGCTGCGGCCGGAAGCGCACGCGCGCTCCATCGGCCTGGCGCCCGACGACAGCAACGCCCGGACCTACCTGCCGTATAGCGAAAATCCGCGCCTGATCAATCCGCCCCACGGACGCATTGTTACCGCCAACCAGCGCATCATCGGCGACGAATATCCCCACTATCTCAGCGATTACTACGCCCCGCCGCATCGTGCCCTGCGCATTCACGAAATGCTTGATGCGCGGGACATCCATGACCCGGACAGTTTCCAGGCCATGCAGATGGACACCCTGTCACCGGTCGCCCGAGACATGGTGCCGATCATGCTCGAAGCCGAGCCCGCCAGCGCTGAGGATGCAGCGATCCTGCAGCGCCTGGCCGAGTGGGACTACCGCTTTGATCTGGACGCAACCGGCCCACTGATTTTTCTCACCTGGGGTGAGCTGCTCAGTCGGGCGATCCTTGATGATGAGTTGGGTCCCCTCGGGGTCAGGGCACGAATCGGCTTTGACATGCTGTATCGAGCCCTGAACGGCGAGCATCCCGAATGGTGCAACAACATCAACACGCCCGACCGGATCGAGACGTGCGCGGAGCACCTGAGTGCGACCTTGACCGAGACACGCGAGTTGCTCGAGTCCACGCACGGTCCTGATCCCGCGCAGTGGACTTGGGAACAGCAGGCCCAACTCGAACCGCATCTCGGCTTTGACGGCCTGCCGCTGCTGGATCGAATGTTTTCACGCCGCCTGCCGCGGCCCGGCGGTCTGGAGACTGCTTTCGTGACCTATCCGCTGACTACCAATGCACCAGACTTTTCGCAGTCGTTTTTCAGTTCCAGCCTGCAAATGATCTTCGACCTGTCCGACCTTGAGGCTTCGCTGTTTATGATCAGCGGCGGCCAGTCCGGCCACTTCCGCTCGCCGCACTACCACGACCTGACCCCGGCCTGGACCCGCGGCGAGCGCTTGACTATTCCGAGTGACCGGAATCAAATTGAGATTGTTGCTGAACTACGTCTGAGGCCGCAGCCATGACACTTAGACCTTGTTTGATGTTCGTAATATGGGTTTTAGTCCTCGCCAGCGCACCGGTGAAGTCCGACACCGGCTTCTCCCTGCAAGCCTTTGCCCCCGAGCTTGAGCCACTGACAGCACTGGACGGCCAGCCGCAGCTGCTGCAGTTCTGGGCCAGCTGGTGTGGCAGATGTTTTCGCATGATGGAAGACATTGATCGCCTTAGGCAGGGCTTCCCGGGCCTTAGCTACATGGCGATCAGCATCGATGACGACATTGCCGCGCCGGCGGCCGCCCTGTTGCCCAGGCCGGTGTTCGCCGAGCACCCGGAGAGATTCTGGTTCGATGACGGGGCCGGCTTGAGCCGGGCGCTGGACATCATGACCACGCCGACCCTGG
>SLJA01000051.1 GCA_007135355.1 Wenzhouxiangella sp. | reverse complement strand
TCGGGCGACAGGGTCAGCCCGGTGACGGTTTCGGCGTTGGTCAGCAAGCGCGCCGACACGCGCCTGTGCGGGCCAAGATGGACGCTGACCTGATCATGGGCGGCGCGGCCCTCCCAGGCCAGACTGGCTTGCGTTTCCTCATCAGCGCCGCGGTGCAGAATCCAGATGCGGGTGCTGCCCGCGGCCAGGCTCAAATCAACACCACCCTCGCTATGCGCCAGGCGTGCGCCCTGGCTCCACACCTCGACATCGCGCAGCCCCGCAATCAGCAGCCGGCCGCGGACAAAGCGTTCGGTCTCGAAGGTAAAGGTCCAGACACCCGGACCGGCCTGCGGGTCAACACTGTCAACCGCCAGTTCGGACCAAGCCAGTGACTGGTTGAAGACCCGATGCGTCCGACCAGCCGCGGGCGGCGCGGCGCCGGCCAATTGCTTGATCAGCTGCAGCCCGATGCGCTCGGATTTGGCGCTCTCGGCCAGATGTGCCCGCGACAGCGGCAAGGGACCCAAGCTGAGAATTTGCTCGATATCACGCTGGGCGGGCGACTCGGCCGCGACCCAGCCGGGCGTCAGCAAGACAAAAGACAGGACAAACAAGCTCGCAATCAATCGCATCAACAGGCTCCGGGGACAGGAAAGAAAGCCTGCAATTTAGCAGATGACCCGGCTGTGACCTGGTTTGATACGTATCAATTCTCTTCAGGTGGCTCCGCAGTAAGCTTGACACTCATGGAATAGCAATGAACCGGGGTGGGTTTTCATGCCTCAACTGATGCGGCCGAGTTTCGACGCCGAGCTGATCGATCGCTACGGCGGGGAAGGCCCCCGATATACGTCCTATCCGACGGCCGTGCAGTTCAGCGAACGCTTCCGCGCGGGCGATCTTTATGCAGCGATTGCCGAGAGCAACCGCCTGCCCATCCCGGCTGATCTGTCGCTGTATGTGCACGTGCCGTTTTGTTCAAGCCCATGCTTCTACTGCGGCTGCAATCGCGTCATCACCCGCTCCAAGACCGCCGGCGATGAGTTCCTGGCCACGCTGGCCAAGGAAATCGACCTGCTGGCGCCGCGCTTCGACAGCGATCGACTGGTTCGTCAGCTGCACCTGGGCGGCGGCACACCAACGTTTTTGAGCCTCGATCAGATTCAGCGTCTGATGGAGTTGCTCAAGCGCCATTTCAGCTTTGCCGCGGAGGCCGAAATCGGGCTGGAAGTCGACCCCCGAACCGTCGAACCCGCCGGCATCCGGCGGCTGCACGAGATGGGCTTCAACCGCATCTCGATTGGGGTTCAGGACCTCGACCCGGCCGTACAGAAAGCGGTCAATCGCGTACACGATACCGCCACCGTCAGCGCAACCATTGGTGCCGCCCGCGCGGTCGGATTCGATTCAATCAGCATTGATCTGATCTATGGCCTGCCGTTGCAGAGCACCACCGGCTTCGCCGGCACGATCGAGACCATGCTCCAGCTCAAGCCCGATCGGCTGTCATTGTTCAATTACGCCCACCTGCCGCACTTGTTCAAGGGTCAGCAACGCATCGCCAGCGATCAGCTACCCACTCCCGCAACCAAGTTGGCCATCTTCCGCAACACCCTCAACCGCCTGTTGGATGCCGGCTATGAGTTCATCGGCATGGATCACTTTGCGCTGCCGGGCGATTCCATGGTCAAGGCCAAGGCCGACGGCAGTCTGGTGCGCAACTTCCAGGGTTATTCCACCCATGGCGGGCTGGACCTGATCAGTTTCGGGCCCAGCGCCATCAGCCAGATCGGCGATAGCTTCGCCCAGAATCACCGTTTGCTGGCCGACTGGCGCCAGGCCATCGACAACGGCCAGGCGGCCACGGCGAGAGGGTTGACCCGCACCACCGATGACCGCCTGCGAGCCGAAATCATCGAACGGGTCATGTGCACCGGACAACTGGTATATCGGGATCTGGAACGATTCTTCCAGCTGCATTTTCGCAGCTATTTCGCCGAGGAACTGCAGCGTCTCGAGCCCCTGGCCGAGGATGGCCTGATCGAATGGACCAGCGAGGGGTTTCGGGTCACGGCGGCCGGCCTGATGTTTCTGCGCGCCATCGCCAAAGTATTCGACGGCTACATCAAGCCATCGGCCCAACAGCAAGGACGCTTCTCCCGCATCGTCTGACACCGCGCCCATCGATTGAACGCGGAATCCGCCCCAAGTCACTTGGCAGGTGATGAACTACTGATATACTCTGTGACCAGCACGAAGTGGAGTATTTCGGTGAGCGAAAAGCCGACAGTTTCAGAAATCGGCCAGAAGGAAACAACCTGCGAGGACTGCTCGCTTTTCAACCTCTGCTTCGCCCACGATATTTCGGCTGAAGAGCGCGAGGAGATCAACAAGGTCCTTAAGCGTCAACAGCCGATGGAGCGCAGCGATCACTTGTTCCACGGCGGTCAAACCGCCAAAACGGTATCGGTTGTGCGCTCGGGCTCGGTCAAGGCTTACCAGCTGTCCCATGATGGGGATGAAATTGTTTCCGGTTTTTACCTGCCCGGCGAAATCCTCGGTCTGGATGCGCTGTCGTCGGAAAAACATCCCGGCTTCGCCGTTGCCCTGGAAGACAGCCGCACCTGCGAAATCCCGTTCAGGGATTTTGTCAACATGCTCAAGACCAGCCCCAAACTGAACCAGGTCATGCTGCGCCTGTTGTCGGAAGAAATGGCCGAAACGCGCGAGCTGCTGCTGGTGGTCGGCCGCCTGGATGCGCGCACGCGCGTGGCCTTGTTCCTGATGAGCATGTCGCGCCGGCTGGCCCGACGCAACCAGGATCCGGATCAATTCCGTTTGACCATGGATCGGCGCGATATCGCCAACTACCTGGGGCTGACCATTGAAACCGTCTCGCGCACGCTTAGCGCCCTGCAGCGCGAACAGGTCATCGAAGTGCGCGGCAAACTGGTGCGAGTGCTGGATCGTCCGACCCTGGAGCAAATGGCCATGAAGGTCGACGAAGTCAGCCGGCGCCAGGCGACCGGCTGATTTCCCTCCTGATCCTCTACTCTTCCGGCATGCGGGTCGGGCCAATGATGCGACTGAAAAACAGCGCGTTGGCAAACAGGCGCTCGGTTCCCAGCCAATACCCTCGGAACAGGTAATCGTCGGGCATTCTGACGATGACGCCGCGTCCATGGCGCGTTGCGCTCAGGGCGGGCGTGCCATGCAGCCGCTCGCGGTTGCGCTCGGACAGAAAACCCGAGGCCAGCACCTCGTCGCTATACAGGGCTGCTGCCGAGTAGGCATTATCGACGTGGCGCAGCCGCTGGGTGCCGCGCCGCATCAGAACCAGATCGGAGCGCTGATAGCCAAAGGCCAGCGGGTGACTGATGTCCAGCTCCACTGCCAGGGCGCTGCCACCGATCAACTCGCGGGCGAAGTCGGTGCGGAAATCCTCGTATGCCCGGCGCTCGGGCGGGCCCGATGGGGCCGGCTCATCTTCGACTTCAACAAAATTCCATTCCAGCTCCAGGGTCTCGACCCAGGCCGCGGCACCGCGGGCGGCGATCAAGGCGCCGCCGGCGAGCACGAACTGGCCAAGCTGCTGCCCGATCGCCTCGGGCAGCGCGGCATAGTTGCCGTCGGGGAGGATGAGATGGGTGTATTCGCCGAGCTGGATGGCGCCCAGTCGCTGCCAATCCAGCTGGGTCAGCGGCTGCTCCAGAACTCGATCGAACCAGTGCCAGATATAACCGGCATGGGTCGCCCGCAATCCCTGGCCCACCAGCAAGGCCGGTCTGACCGGCTCCAGCACGGGCGCCGATGGCGAACCCAGATCCAGCCCCGAGACCGCCAGGCCACGACCCGTGGCGACCAATTCGACGCTGAACCGCGCAGCCAGCTCGGCCAAACGCTGGGCCGGCGCTTCGACCGTGTCCGGTTGCAGGCCGCGATGGATGACCAGGCTACCCCGCACCAGCTCGCGCTCATCGCCGCCCACATCCCTGACCCGAGTTGGTCGGGTCAGTGTCTGGACGCGGTAACCCTCGGCCAGCAACGCGGCCAGGACCGGGGCGGCGCCATGCTGGTCCCAGGGCAACAGCCAGGCCAGCGCCTGTGGCGCCACCGCATGGGGCTGCTGTGCCGGCAATTCGCTTAATGCCGGACCGGTGGCCGGGGACTGCCGCACGATTTCCAGCGGCAGATCCCAGGCCATGCCCAACGGCCAGGTCGAGACGTCATAGAAGGTCTCCATGGGCAGGTCCAGCACGGGGTCGAAAATCGCTCGCAGGAAACGGAAATGATCCTGGTCGGCCGGGATAAGCCAGGCGCTGCCGGGCTCATGGCGACGATCGCGCAGGGTCACTGCTTCGGTCACCGGCAATACCTGGATATCGTGGCGGAGCAGCAGATCGATCAGGGTGTGGGCGCGCGCCGGATCGCCGTCGTCACCGAGCAACCAACCGGCCCGTCCGGAGCGCCCCGCTTCGCGCCGGGCCGAGGCAAAGAATTCAGCCTGGTAGGCGATCAGTTCATCACGCAGGGCGTGACTCCCCTCAAGCGTGGAAACGCTGGTGCGCACCTGGTTGGCCACCGCTTCGGCATAGGTGCGGCGGCCATAGGCGGTGTCCTGCACATGACCCCTGACCGAGCCCTGCTCGTAGAGAATGCCGATTCCGCCGGTCAGGTCCGGGAAGGTCGATCCCTTGCCGACGTAGTAGTCATCAAAGGTCTCGCGCGTGTAAAAGGGCTGGGCGGCGGCGTCGAGCCGGTCAGCGTGAAATTCGGCGATCTTGCCGGTGAGCTCGAAATTACGTTCGGGCGTGAGTGGATTGTTGCGTTCGGGTACGCCCGGCTGAAAGAAATAGGTGCTGTTCGGGCCCATCTCGTGCCAGTCGCCCAACACGTGCGGCCGCCACTGATGATAGTGCGCCATGCGCGCCCGCGACTCCGGGTGAACCAGCGGCAGCCAGTCGCGGTTGAGATCGAACCAGTAGGCGTTGGTGCGGCCGCGCGGCCAGGCTTCGTGGTGCTCACGGTCATTGGGGTCGGCTGACGGGTGCCGGCCTCTATGCATGTTGACCCAGTGGGCAAAACGATCCAGGCCGTCCGGGTTGAGCACCGGTTCCATCACGATGATCAAGTCATCGAGCCAGGACAGCACGTCTGGATTGCGGGCGGAGGCCAGGTACCAGGCCATGACCACCGCCGCCGTTGCGGTGGACGCTTCATCACCGTGCACCGCATAGCCCAGCCAAACCACCGCCGGACCGACGCCCTCGCGGCTGGCCCGCTGTCGATCGGCACGCAGTTGGTCAAGTTCGGCCAGACGCTCGGGAGCGGCAAAAGTCAGCAGCTTGAGTGGCCGCCCTTCGTGGCTCTGACCGATACGCTCGGCAACAACCCGATCGGAAACCGACGCCAGGTAGTCGAGGTAGGCCGTGATCTGGTCATGGCGCAGGTGGCGCTGCCCGAGATCGAAACCCAGAAATTCCTCTGGCGCCTGGATGCCGGGATGCGGATCGAAGTCCTCCGGCAAACCCAGGTGGGTGGCAGTCAAGCCCAGGCCGGGCAGACACAGCACGATCAGCAGATATAGACGTGAAAATACTCGCATCACGATTCATGACAGTCTTTGAGCCGCTTGGTAGGATAACCGCAGGCGTGAAAACACTGGAGACCCGAGCCATGCAATTGCATTCAAACGACCTCAGCGATCAACAACCCATCCCGTCGCGCTTTGCCTTCGGCAAACTGGCCGACGATGCGCCCATGGCCCTGGCGGACAACGTCTCGCCGCATCTGGCATGGAGCGATGCCCCCGCGGGAACGCGTTCGTTTGCTCTGCTATGCGTGGATCCTGACGTACCCTCGAAAATCGATGACGTCAACCAGGAGGGCAAGGTACTGCCCGCCGACATGCCGCGGGTCGACTTTTGCCACTGGGTGATGATCGACATTCCGCCGGACGTGACTGAACTGGCCAGCGGCGCCTGCGGCGAAGGGATTGTTGCCGGCGGCAAACAGAACCCGCCAGGGCCGGACGGCGCGCGCCAGGGAATCAACGACTACACCGGCTTCATGGCCGGCAACCCGGACATGGCGGGCCAGTACCACGGCTACGATGGGCCGTGCCCGCCGTGGAACGATGAGCTGCTGCACCGTTACGTGTTCACCGTCTACGCGCTTGACGTCGAGCGGCTCGAGCTGGCGGAGGGCTTCAGCGGTCCGGATGCGCTCAAGGCCATGGAGGGCCACATTCTCGCCCAGGCCAGCCTGTGCGGAACTTACAGTCTCAACCCGCAAATCGCGAGCTGATTCGCTCATTTTTTGAGCGCCCCGGGCAGCGGCCTGCGCAATAAAAGTGCAGGTCGCTTTTTTTTGCGCCCGAAAACCCCGGGAAATGCGTGATTTGACGTTTGGCACGCCAGGTGCATTACAGTGGGCTGGCTCACCATCCAATCAACGCAAAAGGACGCTATCTGATCATGACACCGCAAGAAATCATCAAACGCATTCGCGATGAAGACATCGAGTTCGTCGACTTCCGCTTTGCCAACACCTTGGGCAAGGAACAGCACGTCAGCGTGCCCGCCTCGGCCATTGACGAGGAACTGCTGAGCGAAGGCAAGATGTTCGACGGCTCGTCGATCATTGGCTGGAAAGGCATCAACGACTCCGACATGGTCCTGATGCCGGACTGCGAAGCGACCTTTCTCGATCCATTTGCCGAGCACAAGACGCTCAATATCAACTGCGACATTCTCGAGCCGGCCACCATGCAGCCTTACAGCCGCTGCCCACGTTCGCTGGCCAAGCGCGCCGAAGCCTACCTGAAGGCCAGCGGTGTGGCCGACACCGCCTATTTCGGCCCGGAGCCGGAGTTCTTCGTGTTCGACTCGGTGCGCTTCGCCAACGACATTTCCGGTGCCTTCTTCAAGATCGACGCCGAGGAAGCGGCCTGGAACACAAGCAAGAAGTACGAGGACGGCAACCACGGTCATCGCCCGCGGGTCAAGGGTGGTTATTTCCCGGTGCCCCCGGTCGACGGTCTGAACGACCTGCGCTCGATGATGTGCGCCACGCTGGAAGCCATCGGCATTCCGGTCGAAGTGCATCACCACGAAGTCGGCACGGCCGGCCAGTGCGAGATCGGTACTCGCTTCAACACCCTGACACGCAAGGCCGACGAGCTGCTCATGCTGAAATACGTGGTGCAGAACGTCGCCCACATGAACGGCCGCACGGCCACCTTCATGCCCAAGCCGCTGGTCGGTGATAACGGTTCCGGCATGCATGTGCACCAGTCGCTGTCCAAGGGCGGCAGCAACCTGTTCGCCGGCGACGGCTACGGTGGCCTGAGTGAGACGGCGCTGCACTACATCGGCGGTATCTTCAAGCATGCCCGCGCCATCAATGCCTTCGCCAACTCCACCACCAACAGCTACAAGCGTCTGGTGCCCGGATTCGAAGCCCCGGTATTGCTGGCCTACTCGGCGCGCAACCGCTCGGCCTCCTGCCGGGTGCCGTGGGTGTTCAGTGACAAGGGCCGCCGCATCGAGGTACGCTTCGGCGACCCGGCCGGCAATCCCTACCTGACCTTTGCCGCCATGATGATGGCCGGTGTCGACGGCATCATCAACAAGATCGACCCGGGCGCCCCGATGGACAAGGATCTCTACGATCTGCCGCCGGAAGAGGAGCGCAACATCCCGCGCGTTTGCCACGCTCTGGACCAGGCGCTCGAGGCACTCGACGCCGACCGCGACTTCCTCAAGGCCGGGGACGTGTTCTCCGACGACCTCATCGACGGCTATATCGCGCTGAAGATGCAGGAAGTCACGCGCTTCCGCATGTCCACCCACCCGGTGGAATTCGACATGTACTACTCCTGCTGAAGCCGACATCCCCGTCGCAGCGGAGCCGGCGCCCCGGGCGCCGGCTCCGGCTGGGGGCCACCACCAAGGCGCCCGCTCAAAATTTGAGCAGGCCGATCCATTACACTGTCAGGCAGACTCATCGCCATAAGCGGCCAAGGCCAAGCTGATGATGACCCTTCGCCTTCTCGTCCTGACCCTGTCAGCCTTTGCGCTGATCCACGGCTCGCCAGCCTCCCAGCCCATCTACAAGATCAAAGATCGCGACGGCAACATCATCTACACCGACGAAAAACCAGGCCCGGAAGCGGAGCCCATGGAGTTGCCCGAACTGGGTGTCATGGGCGAGGAGTCCGATGCGCTGGAGGATGTGCTTCAGGGACAAACTCTGGTTGATCCCGGCGTTGAGCCGCTGTCGCTGGTGCTGGCGCAACCGGCCGACGGTGCGCAGATCACCGATCGTGGCGACGGCGTTGCCGTGGTCCTGCACAGCAACGTCGACCTGCCGCCCAGCACTCAAATCGTTCTGTATATCGACGATCAGCCGCAATTGCCGATCCGGCAGCTGGCGGTCAGTCTGGACGGTCTTGCGCCGGGTACCTATCGTCTACATGCCGAACTGCAAACCCCCAGCGGTCGGCTGTTGACCCGTACGGAAACGGTCTCATTCCTGCTCCAAGCGCCTCCGGAAGGGGCTTTGCGCCATGAATGAGATCGCGCTGGACAGCCTGCACACCGGGCTGATCCGGGTTGCGCCGGACGGCCGCATTCTGTGGCTGAATGCCGCGGCGGCCGATGTGCTGGGCCGATCGCCGGTCAGTCTCATCGGCCAGACGCTGGGCGCCGTCGAACCCGCCCTGGCCCGCTGGGCGGCGCGCGTGAACTCGGCGCGTCCCGGCTACCAGGCGCCGGAAGCGCGCCTGGACCACAGCGAGGCAATCGCGGATGTCGTCTTCAGCTACCAGGAACAGGGCATTCTCATCGAGTTGCATCCGATTGCAGCCCGCGTGCGGCGGCGACGGCTGGCGGAACGGGCCGATCAGCAACAGGCAGTCCACATGATGGCGCGTCAACTGGCCCACGAACTGCGCAACCCATTGGCCGGGGTGCGCGCCGCGGCCCAGCTGATCGGCAGTCAGACCAGGACACCCGGGATTGTCCGCCATGCCGAGATGATCCAGCGCGAGGTCGATCGCCTGACCCGCCTGATCGAGCGCTTTGCCAGTGACGAAGCACCTTCGCTAGCCTCAACCGACCTGCACCAGCTGCTCGATGCCTGCCTGGAGCTGGTGCGGGCGGAGCGTCACGGTCAGCTCACCCTGCGGCGCGATTTCGATCCCAGTATTCCGCCGCTGCAGGCCGACGGTGAGCGACTGCATCAACTGGTGCTGAACCTGCTGCGCAACGCCGTCCAGGCCGACGCCGGTCGGATCGAACTGTCAACCCGTATCGAACATGAATCCCCACTCATCGATCAGCCGGCCCGTCACGCCGTACGCATAGAAATCCGCGATGACGGCCACGGTGTACCGGCCCACTTGCGCGAACGTCTGTTTCTGCCGCTGGTGTCGGGACGTGACCAGGGTTCGGGCTTTGGCCTGGCCATTGCTCAGCAGATCGCTCGCGCCCATGGCGGGCTGATTGAATACCACCCCCGGCAGAACGGCAGCCTGTTCATCCTGCGCCTGCCCCTGATCGTCGCCCGACCCACAGCAGGGGCCCTTGCCCATGGCTGACCAGGTCTGGGTCATTGACGACGATCCGGGTATCCGTTACGTGCTGGAAGAGTATTTGCGTAGCGAGGGCCTGAGCCCGCGCATCTTCGCCAACGGCGAAGAATTGAGCCTGGCGTTTCGCCACCATGCGCCGGACCTGGTTCTGGCCGACATCCGCCTGGACGGCAAGGACGGGCTGGAGCTGATGCAGGAGCTGCGCAAATCACGTCCCGATTTGCCGGTGATCATCATGACAGCCTACTCCGACCTCGACTACGCGGTTCGCGCCTTCCAGGGCGGCGCCTTCGAGTTCGTCTCCAAGCCTTTCGATCTGAACGAACTCGGACGCCTGATCGGCAAGGCTCTCAAGAGCCAGCCCGGCAGCGGCGACAACGATGCGCCCATCGACGGTCTGGTCGGCAACTGCCCGGCCTTTCAGGACATGATCCGGGTCATCGGCCGGCTGTCAGGCAGCGACATTCCAGTCCTGATCACCGGCGAAACCGGCACCGGCAAGGAACTGGTGGCGCGCGCCCTGCACAATCACAGCCCGCGCGCCGACGGTCCGTTCGTGGCCATCAACACGGCTGCCATTCCGGAAGATCTGCTGGAGTCCGAACTGTTCGGCCACGAGCGCGGCGCCTTTACCGGCGCTGCCGACAAACGCCTCGGTCGCTTCGAGCAGGCCAGTGGCGGCACTCTGTTTCTTGATGAAATCGGTGACATGCCGCTGTCGCTGCAGTCGCGGTTGCTGCGCGTGCTGGCCGAAGGTGAGTACTACCGCCTTGGTGGGCATGACCTGGTCGAATCCGATGTGCGCATCATTACCGCCACCCATCGTGATTTGCCAAGCCTGGTCAGCCAGGGGCAATTCCGCGCTGATCTCTATCACCGTCTCAAAGTCATCACCCTGCGGGTTCCGCCCCTGCGCGAGCGGCTGGAGGACATCCCGGCACTGACCCG
>SLJA01000033.1 GCA_007135355.1 Wenzhouxiangella sp. | reverse complement strand
GTCTTTCCGTTCATGAGCGTGGCCGAGAATTTGGCGATGGGCGCGTTCACCCGCCGCGACCGCGCCACCCTGTCCGCCGACCTTGACATGGTGCACGAGTATTTCCCGGTGCTGGCCAAGCGCCGCGACCAGGACGCCGGCACCTTGTCCGGCGGTGAGCAGCAGATGCTGGCCATTGGCCGCGGGCTGATGGCCCGGCCCGGGCTGATGCTGCTCGACGAGCCCTCGCTGGGCCTGTCGCCGGTGCTGGTGACCGAGATCTTCGGCATCATCCGGCGCCTGAACGAAGAGCAGGGCCTGACCATCGTGCTGGTCGAGCAGAACGCGCGCGCCGCCTTGGCCGTGGCCCACCACGGCTACGTGCTGGAGACCGGCCGTATCGTCATGGACGGGCCGGCCGAGCGCTTGATGGATTCCGACGACGTGCGCGAGTTCTATCTGGGTCGCACACCTGAGGGCGCGCGCGATCAGCGCCGCTGGCGCCGGCGCAAGACCTGGCGATGAGCGAGTCCACCATCATCGACGGTTGCGACACCCTGGCCAAGCTGTGGCGCCGAGCCTGCCGCGCGCGCGGATCGGCCGTTGCCCATCGTGAGAAGCAGTTCGGTATCTGGCAAAGCCGTTCCTGGGATGACTGGTACGAGGGCTCCCGCGCCATCGGACTGGGCCTGATCGAGCTGGGCCTGGAGCGCGGCCGGGTGGTCTCTATCCTGAGCGAAGACCGGCTGGAATGGCTGTACGCCGATTTAGGCGTCGTCGCCGCCGGCGGCATCAGCAACGGCATCTACACCACCGACAGCGCCGAGCAGCTGGCTTTCCTGGTCAACGACTCGCAGTCGGCCTTCCTGCTGGTCGAAAACGAGGAGCAGCTGGACAAGTACCTGGCCGTGCGTGAAGCCATGCCGGGCCTGAAAAGAGTCATTGTCTTCGAGCGCAAGGGCCTGCGCGATTTCAGCGATCCGCAGGTGATGTTTCTGGATGAGCTGATGACGCTGGGGCGCTCGGTCGAGGACGGCGAGCGCCGCTTCGACGAGTGCATCGAGGCCGGCCGCGGCGACGAGATCCGCATGCTGATCTACACCTCGGGCACTACCGGCTCGCCCAAGGGCGCAATGATCAGCCACCGCAATGTGCTGTTTACGCTATTGAGCGGCGAGCAGCTGCTGGACGTGCGCGAGGGCGACGAGCAGCTGTGCTTTTTGCCCCTGAGCCATATCCTCGAGCGCGTGATCTCGGTCGAGATGCCGATTTACAAGGGCACCCGAGTCAACTTTGCCGAAAGCCCGGAAACAGTGTTCGACAACCTGCGCGAAATCTCACCGCACGCCTTCACCGCCGTGCCCCGGCTGTGGGAAAAGCTCTATAGCGCGATTATGGATCAGCGCCGCGAGGCCACCGCGGTGGGTCGCTGGGCTTTTGACCAGGCGGTAAGCGCCGGCCGCGACTTTGTTGCCGCCGAACAACCGGGCTTAAGCCTGCGCCTGCGTCACGCCTTCTGGGATCTGCTGGTGCTGAAGAACCTGCGCTCGCTGATCGGCATGGGTCGGATTCGCCGCGCCACCACGGGTGCGGCACCCATCGCGCCGGAGCTGATCGAATGGTTCCAGGCCATCGGCGTGCCGCTGTACGAGGGCTACGGCATGACCGAAACCACCGGCATCATCTCGGTCAACACCCCGGGGCGTCAACATCTGGGCTCGGTCGGTGCGCCGTTGCCCGATACCGAGGTCCGTATTGGCGACGATGGCGAAATTCTGGTGCGCGGGCAGCATATCTTTGAGGGCTACTGGCACAGACCCGAGCAAACCGAGGAGGCCCTGCGCGACGGCTGGCTGCACACTGGCGACAGCGGCCGCCTGGACGATGGGCTGCTGACCATTACCGGGCGCATCAAGGACATCATCATCACCGCCGGCGGCAAGAACATCGCCCCGGCCGCGATCGAAAGCCGGCTCAAGTTCTCGCCCTTTATCGCCGATGCGGTGGTGATTGGCGACCGGCGCAAATACTTGACCTGCCTGATTCTGATCGACCGCGACAATGTCGAGACCTGGGCCCAGCGCCGCCAGGTGCCGTTTTCCGATTTCCGCTCGTTGTGCCGCGCCGAGGCGGTGCAGGAATTGATCGGCGGGCTGGTCGAAGAGGTCAACCAGCACTTTGCCCAGGTCGAGCAGATCAAGTATTTCCGCCTGATCGACGTGCTGCTGACCGCCGACGACGAGGAGCTGACCGCGACCATGAAGCTCAAGCGCGCGCGGGTCGAGCAGAAATACCGCGCGCTGATCGAGTCCATGTATTGACCGCCGACAGTGATAGATTCTGGGTGCGGGATGTTGACGCCTGTGCCGGATTTTTTTAGGAGTTGATGATGAAACGACTGCTCTGGATTCTGATTGCCGTGCTGACCCTGGTCGCCTGCGGCGGTGGCGACGAACAGGCCGCCGGCGCGCCGGCCGTGCGCGGCGTGACCGATACTGAAATCCGCCTGGGCGGCGTGCATGACTTGTCCGGCGTGTTTGCCGCAGTGTCCAACCCCGCGCTGCGCGGCGCCAACCTGAAGTTGGATCAGGTCAACGAATCCGGCGGCATCCACGGGCGGCGCATTCGCTACATCGTCGAAGACCACGGCTACCAGGTCCCGCGCGC
>SLJA01000213.1 GCA_007135355.1 Wenzhouxiangella sp. | reverse complement strand
CTGGGTCCGTCTCCCCGACCAGGCGTCCGGCGGCAAGGCGAAAACGCATGTCGCAGGCGGGTCCCGCGCTGCCTCGGTCGGCACGCAGCGGAATAAAGCGACCGTCGAAGCGATCGTCGGAATCTGTTGGCGTCAGGTACAGTTCAAAGACGCGCTGGCTGTCGGCGCGATGTTGCGTCAAAACCAGCAGGATCCCTGGCGCCGCCGGCTCGGGATCGACGCTCAGTCTGACCATTTCCATTATTTCTCCGGGCTGGCGCACGGATACGTAATCACCGGCAATTACCGCAGCCATCGTTTGCAGATCGAAGCCGTCGTCGGCAGGTGTGTCGCGCGCGGTGTCCGAACTGGTGGCGCAACCCATCAGCACAGAAGTGACCAGAATGGCAGTGATGGGCCGGATCATGGATCGGGTTTATTCCGGCGCCGGTGGCAGCAGCAACATCGGATCAACTCGAGTGTCACCCAGATTGACACGCCAGTCCAGATGGGGCCCGGTTGCGCGCCCGGTTGCTCCCACCCGTCCAATGATGTCGCCCTGTTCCACCCGCTGGCCGCTTTCGACCAGGATCTCGCTCAAGTGCAGGAAGGCCGAGACCAGCCCATGACCATGATCGACGAAGATCGTGCCGCCGGAGAAGTACATGTCGGGGTGCGTCAGAGTAACCAGCCCGGCGGCCGGTGCTTTGACCGGCGTGCCGGTTGGGGCCGCGATATCAATCCCCCAGTGCGGCGCCCGCGGCTGCCCGTTAAGGATGCGCTGAGACCCGTAGACGCCGGTGATCCGCCCGTGCAGCGGCCAGATGAAACCGGCGTCCCAGTCGGTCCGGGCGTCGCGGCGCTCGCGCGCCCGTCTTGCCATGGCAGCATCGTCGCGGATTCTCTGCAGCACCTCCGGCCGGGGCGTCACTTGGGCGTCGGGCAGGCCATCAATGCGCTGAATGTCGAAACTGCGCGGCTCCGGTATCAGGGTCTGTGACCAGCGCTCGCCATCGGGCAATTCGACCTCGAGCGTCCTCGCATCGGTCTCGTCGCGACCCAAGCCGATCAAAAACAGGCCGTGTGGCGAGACCATGAGCGATTGCCCGTCAAGCCAGGCCCGGCTGCCCTCCGGAGCTTGCCCGAAGATCAATCCACCCTGAACCACCGGTCCGTCGAGCTCGACGCCGGCCGCACCATGGCCCGCCAGCGCGCTGAGCAGCAGGGCGCCCGCAACGGATCGGAAGATCGCTTCACGCACGTTCGCCACGCCGAATGGTGAGCACCTGCCCAGGCCGCAGGATGCTGTTCTCGTTCAGGTTATTCCAACGCATCAAGTCCGCCAACGAGACATTCAAGCGACGCGCAATAATCCACAAGGAGTCCCCATTGCGCACGGTGTACTGACTGGGCTGCGATCGCGCAGGCGTGCTGCCGGCCGCTGTATCGGCCCGAATGCTCAGGCGCTGGCCCGGACGGATCATCGTGCTTTGACCCAGATTGTTCCAGCGCTGCAGGTCGTTGACGCTTACTGAGTAGCGTCGCGCAATGACCCACAGGCTCTCTCCTGGCCGCACGCGATGATGGAAGTGGCGGGTCGGCAGCAGGCGTTCCTGCAGATTGGCCATTTCCTGGTATCGGTAAGCCCAGGCGCTGTCGCTGGGCAAGTTGCCGTTCGCGCTGGGCAAACGCAGGACCTGGCCGATCGCCAAGTGATCGCCATTGAGATTATTGGCTTCCTTGAGGGCCGCAACGCTGGTGTTATTGCGCTGCGCCAGCACGGACAAGCTATCGCCCCGGCGAACCGTAATTTCTTGCCAGGTCAGCAAATCCTCGCCATTGAGCAGAGGCAGCACGGCGACGACATCATCGGCGCGCTCAATCGGCACAAAGACGTGATGGGGTCCGCCCGGCGGCGTGAGGTGGCGGTTCAAGCCTGGGTTGAGCGCCACCAGCTCGGCAATCTCCAGATCGGCCTTGGCCGACAGCGCGACCACGTCGGTGGGGCCGGGCAGCTCAATCCGGGCGACCAGCGGCTCGTTATTCCATACCGGCAACTCCAGGCCAAACCGCCCGGGCTCCCGAAACAGGCAGCCCAGACCGTGCAGCTTGGGCACATAGGCTCGCGTCTCGCGCGGCAGTGTCAGTTGATCCCATTGGGTTCCTCGATTGCGGGCCGCGTTGCTGCGTATGGCTCTTTGCACTCGTCCCTGACCGGCGTTGTAAGCGGCCAGGGCGAGGTTCCAGTCGCCGTCGAACAACTGGTTCAACAGGGTCAGGTAATCCAGCGCGGCGCGGGTGGCGACATGGACATCGCGTCTGCCGTCGTACCAGTCATTGATCTGAACACCGCGATCGGTTGCGGTGGAGCTGAGAAACTGCCAGGTTCCGGAGGCTCGTTCGCGCGAATAGGCAAAGGGATCGAAAGCACTTTCAACGATGGGCAACAGCGCCAGCTCGCCCGGCAGGGCGCGCGCATCGAGTTCATTGGCGATGTCGTAAAGCCAGGGATGGGCGCGGTTGAGCACGCGTTCCATGTAATCCGGTCTGGCGCCGAACCATTCGGCCCACTGCAGGGCCGGACTGCCGTCCGGACACTCGCTGAACTCGAAACGCTCGACAATTCGTGTCAACAGATCCGGCTCGACCTCGGCGCTGGGCTCAGGCTCAATGACCCGGCGCGGCTCCCGGGTAATGCGCCGGGTGGCCTGGTCGATGGCCTCGAACGGATCGTCCAGCTCTGCTTTCAGGTAATACGGCACGTGGCCTGGCACGGCGTCGGGCTCGGTCGCCGGTTCACGCGGCTCAATCGTGGCGCAGGCGGACAGGGTCAGCAGTAAAGCGCCGCTCAGCCAGGCGTGGGAATGACGGGCAGAGAGCAGAATGCACCTCCACGAAACAATGTTTCAGCAACCCGTCATTATCGCCGATGCGGGGCTCAGGTCAAGCTGTGCGCACAGCTCTGATCATCAACCACGCACAGAAGGGGTATCTGTTTTGCTTGATTTCCGAGCGGGCAAGCTGGTAGCTTAGCCACGGTTGCCGACAAAAGTCGGCCCAGCAATCGTCTCTTGAGTCGGCAATAGACCGATAAAAACAGGCTTGATGCAGGCCCGCGGACAGCGGCCGCGCAGAGCCAATACGGCGAGCGACAAGAGGTTGATGGGGTATCGAAGCGGCGCGGCATGGACGGTCGAGTCGCGTTTCAGCGAGGGAAATGAACAATATGATCCGGATCCAGAAGGGGCTAGACCTGCCGCTGCAGGGCAGCCCCGAGCAGCGGGTCGAAAGCGGTCCGAGCGTTCGCTCAGTGGCCCTGCTGGGCGGTGACTATCCCGGTATGCGGCCGACGCTGCATGTCGCCGAGGGCGATCGGGTGCGCCGCGGTCAACTGGTCTTCGAAGACAAGAAAAATCCGGGTGTTCGCTTTACCGCGCCGGCCGCCGGTCGCGTCAGTGCGATTCATCGCGGTGAGAAACGCTTCATGCAGTCGTTGGTGATCGACACCAGCGATGGCGAAGGTGATCAGCCCTTTGACAGTTATCGCCCGCGCTCTTTATCCGGCCTCAAACGTGATTACACGCGCGCGTTGCTGATCGAGTCCGGCGAGTGGACCGCCATTCGCACGCGCCCGTTCGGCCAGAGCCCGCCAGTCGACAGTGAACCGGCCGCCATTTTCGTCCGGGTGATCGACACCCAACCGCTGGCGCCGGATCCGGCCGTGATCATCGAGCCGGAACTCGAGGCCTTCGAAAACGGGCTGAAGGTGCTCAAAAGCCTCACCGATGGCCCGGTCTGGGTCGCCCGGCCGCCGGAGTCGCCGTTGCCCTCGTTTGCCGGCGAAGGCATCCAGGAAGAGGTCTTTGCCGGCCCGCACCCGGCTGGCAATTTCGGCACGCACATTCACTACCTGTGCCCGGTGGGTCGCCAGCGCGCGGTGTGGACGGTCGACTACCAGGACGTGATCGCCATCGGCCATCTGTTCGTCAGCGGCCAGCGTTACACTCAGCGCGTGGTGGCACTGACCGGTCCGCGCGTCGAGCGGCCGCGCCTGGTTCGAACCCGGCTCGGCGCCAGCACCGACGAGCTGTGCCGCGGCAACCTGCTCGAAGGGCCCAACCGGATCATCTCCGGGTCCGTTTTCGGCGGTCACCATGCCCGCGAGGGGTTGGCCTGGCTAAGCCGCTGGGCCAACCAGGTCACGGTCATTCGCGAAGACCGCGAGCGCCGCCTGTTCGGCTATCTCTCGCCCGGGCTGACTCGCCACTCCAAGATGAATATTTACCTGTCCAGCCTGATGCGCGGGCGGCGTTTCGATCTGACCAGTACCACCAACGGCAGCGAGCGTGCCATGGTGCCGCTTGGACAATACGAGATGGTCATGCCCATGGACGTCCTGCCGACCCAGCTGCTGCGCTCGCTGATTGTCGGCGATCTGGAGATGGCCGAAAACCTTGGCGCGCTGGAGTTGATCGAAGAAGACCTGGCCTTGTGCACTTACGTGTGCGTGGGTAAATACGAGTACGGTCCGATCCTCCGGGACGTGCTCGAACAGATTCAAAAGGAGGGTTGAGTGGGACTGAGAGCCTTCGTTGACCGGCGCATTGCCCCGCATTTCGAGCGCGGCGGCAAATACCACCGGTATTACACCTTTTATGAAATGTTCGACACCATGCTGTACAGCCCGCCCAGCACCACGCGGGCGACGGCGCACGTGCGCGACGGGCTGGATTTGAAGCGGGTGATGATGACGGTGTGGTTCGCCGCGCTGCCGGCGCTGTTTTTCGGCATGATCAATGTCGGCTACCAGGCCAACTTGCAGATCAGCGAGTTCGGCTACAGCCCGATCCCCGGCTGGCGTAGCGACCTGGTCGCCATGCTGATCGGCTTCGACCACACCAACTGGATCGCCAACCTGCTGCACGGCGCTGTGTACTACGTACCGATAATGATCGTGACCTATCTAGGCGGATTCATCTGGGAGGGTCTGTTCGCCTGGAAGCGTGGCCACGAGGTCAACGAGGGTTTTTTCGTCACCGGCATTCTGTACACGCTGATTCTGCCGCCGGCCATTCCGCTGTGGATGGTGTTCTTAGGGATCACCTTTGGCGTGGTCGTGGGCAAGGAAGTCTTTGGCGGCACCGGCAAGAATTTCCTCAACCCGGCCTTGACCGGGCGCGCTTTCCTGTTCTTTGCTTATCCGGCTTACCTGACCGGGGACTCGATCTGGACTGCGGTCGACGGCTTCTCCGGCGCCACGCCGCTGGCCATGGCCGCCCTGGGCGACCTCGATTTCAGCGCCGGCCTGACCGCCAATGCCTCACTAACGCCGGAAGTGGACCTGACCTGGATGCAGACCGCGCTGGGCGGCATCCAGGGCTCCATAGGCGAGACTTCCACCCTGGTGATCGCCTTCGGTGCGGTGATCCTGCTGCTGACCAAGATCGCATCCTGGCGCATCATGCTGAGTATGTTGCTGGGCATGATCGCCATGGCCAGCGTGCTCAACTGGGCCGGCAGCGAAACCAACCCCATGTTCGCCATGCCCTGGTACTGGCACCTGACCCTGGGTGGCTTCGCCTTCGGCCTGGTCTACATGGCCACCGACCCGGTCTCTGCGTCTATGACCAACGCCGGCAAATGGGTGTTCGGCATCCTGATCGGCGTGATGGTGGTATTGATTAGGGTGGTCAATCCGGCTTTCCCTGAAGGGGTCATGTTGGCTATTCTGTTCGGCAACCTGTGCGCGCCCCTGATCGATTATCTGGTCATCAAAGCCAATATTGCGCGCCGCAAACGTCGCTTGCTGGAGGTGCCGGGTGAAGGATAAAAACAGCATTGGCAATGTCCTTCGGGTCGCCGTGGGTGTCTGCCTGGTCTGCGCGGTGATCGTTTCGACCGCGGCGGTGACCCTGCGCCCGCTGCAGGAAGAAAATCGCGCCGCCTTCCGCCAGCTCAATGTCTTGCGCGCGGCCGGACTCTACGAGCCCGGCATGAACGTTAGTGCCGCCTTCGAGCGCATCGAACGACGCATCATTGACTTTGATACGGGCAGCTATGTCGATCCACCCGGTGGCTTCGATCCGGTCCGTGCAGTGCGTGATCCGGCTCAGAGTCGGGCGCTGAGCGGTGATCCGGCCGGCATCGGCCGCCGCACCCACTACGGCGAAGTGTTTCTGGCCTATGACGATGGCGGTCAACTGGAGCGCATCATTCTGCCGGTGCATGCTTATGGCCTGTGGTCCACCATGTATGCCTTTCTGGCCCTGGAGCCGGATTTGCGGACCGTGGCCGGGATCAGTTTTTTTGAACACGGCGAGACGCCGGGTCTGGGCGGAGAGATCGACAACCCGCGCTGGCAGGAAAACTGGGTGGGTCGGCGAGTTCGCGACCAGGCCGGCAACGCGGTGTTCCGCGTGGATCGCGGACGGACGCCCGAAGGCGTGGCTGACGCTGACTACCGCGTCGATGGTTTGACCGGCGCAACGATCACCTCCAAGGGGGTGGAAAACATGGTGCGCTTCTGGCTGGGGGAGGAAGGCTACGGCACTTATCTGACCCGACTGGAAAGCCGAATTCGAGCTGGAGAGGTGATGTAAATGGCACAGTTGAAAACACGCGAAGTCTTGTTTGCTCCGATTTTTGCCAACAACCCGATTGCCCTGCAGATCCTCGGAATCTGTTCGGCCCTGGCCATCACCACCAAACTGTCAACCACCGTGACCATGTGCCTGGCGGTGATCTTCGTGCTGACCCTGTCGAATTTCTTTGTCTCGGTCATCCGCAACATGATCCCGTCGAACATCCGCATCATCGTGCAGATGACCATCATCACCGCGCTGGTGATCGTGGTCGATCAGTTCCTGCAGGCTTATGCTTTTCAGCTCAGTCGCGAGCTGTCGGTGTTTGTCGGGTTGATCATCACCAACTGCATCGTGCTCGGACGAGCCGAGGCCTTTGCCATGCAGAACCCACCGTGGATTTCGGCAGTTGACGGGTTCGGCAATGCACTGGGCTATTCCGTGGTGCTGCTGGCTGTCGGTTTTTCGCGCGAACTGTTCGGCTCCGGCAGTGTGTTCGGTGTGCAGTTGATGGCGCTGGCCAGCGAGGGCGGCTGGTACATCCCCAATGGCCTGATGCTGCTGCCGCCCAGTGCCTTCTTCCTGATCGGCGGCTTTATCTGGATTCTGCGTAGCGTGCGCGTTGAGCAGGTCGAAACAGAGCCCTATGAAATCGGGCCCAACACCCGGACCAGTCCGGCGTTTTAAGGGGCGGGCGGATCATGTTCGAGCATTACCTCAGCCTGTTCATCCGCGCCGTGTTCGTTGAGAACATGGCGCTGGCCTTTTTTCTCGGTATGTGCACGTTTCTGGCCATCTCCAAGAAAGTGGAAACCGCGCTGGGTTTGGGCATTGCCGTGATCGTGGTGCTGACCCTGACCGTTCCGGTCAACAATTTCATTCTGCACAATTTCCTTGACGAGGGCGCGCTGGCATGGACCGGCATCGCCGCGCTGGAGCAGGTCGACCTGCGTTTTCTGGGCCTGATGTGCTATATCGGCCTGATCGCGGCCATCGTGCAGATCCTGGAAATGGTGCTGGATCGCTACGTGCCGGCGCTGTATAACGCGCTGGGCATCTTCCTGCCGCTGATCACGGTCAACTGCGCGATCCTGGGCGCCAGCCTGTTCATGGTCGAGCGCAACTACCAATTCGGCGAGTCGGTAGTGTTCGGCTTCGGCGCCGGCTTCGGCTGGGCACTGGCCATCGTGCTGCTGGCCGCGATTCGTGAAAAACTCAAGTACAGCGACGTGCCGGAAGGCTTAAGGGGTCTGGGGATCGTGTTTGTCATTACCGGGCTGATGTCGCTGGGCTTCATGTCGTTTGCGGGGGTGCAGCTGTGATCTGGACCGAAATCATCGCCGGCGTGGTGATGTTCACCGGGGCGGTGCTGGTCATGGTGGCCATGATCCTGGTCGCCCGGGCCAAGCTGGTCAGCACCGGCGAGGTCAACATCGAAATCAACGGCGATCCGGACAAGACGGTCAGCACCAGCGCCGGCGGCAAGCTGTTGGGCACCCTGGCCGAGCAGGGCATCTTCCTGTCGTCCGCCTGCGGCGGAGGGGGTACTTGTGGCCAGTGCGTGTGCAAGGTCATCGATGGGGGCGGGGATGCGTTACCGACCGAGCGCGAGAAACTGAGTCGCGGCGAGATCCGCGAGGGCCTGCGCCTGTCCTGCCAGGTCGCGGTCAAACGCGACATGAAAATCGAGGTGCCCGAGGAATTCTTCGGTGTGAAGAAGATCGAGTGCGAGGTCATCTCCAACGACAATGTGGCGACCTTCATCAAGGAACTGGTCCTCAGGTTGCCCGAGGACCTGGACATTCATTTCCGCGCCGGCGGCTTCATGCAGTTCGCCATCCCCGCCTTCGAAGCGCATTTCTCCAACTTCCAGGTACTCAAGGAGTATCGGGATGACTGGGAGCGCTTCGACCTGTTCAAGCTCAGCCTGAACAATCGCGAACAGGAGACGGTCAGGGCCTACTCCATGGCCAACTACCCGGAAGAGAAGGGCGTGCTCAAGTTCAACATCCGCATCGCCACGCCGCCGCCGCGCCAGGCCGATGCGCCGCCGGGCGTGGCCTCCACCTACCTGTTCAATCTGAAACCGGGCGACAAGGTGACCGTTTTTGGCCCATTTGGCGAGTTCTTCGCCAAGGACACCGACGCCGAGATGGTCTTCATTGGTGGCGGGGCCGGCATGGCGCCGTTGCGCTCGCATATCTTCGATCAGCTCAACCGGCTCAACAGCAAGCGCAAGATCACTTTCTGGTACGGCGCGCGGTCCTTGCGCGAGGCGTTTTATGTGGAAGAATTCGACCAGCTGGCGGCCGAGCACGAGAACTTTACCTGGCATCTGGCGCTGTCCGATCCCCTGCCTGAAGACAACTGGACCGGCTATACCGGCTTTATCCACCAGGTCGCGCTGGACAACTACTTGAAAGACCACCCGGCGCCCGAGGACTGCGAGTACTACCTGTGCGGGCCACCGATGATGAATGCAGCGGTTCTGAGCATGCTCGACGATCTGGGCGTGGAGCCGGAAAACATTCTGCTTGACGATTTTGGTGGTTAAGCGACAGCGCCGGCCGCGGCCGGGCGTCCTTGCGCTGGTCCTGGCGCTGCTGCTGGCGGCCTGCGAACAGCCGCGCGAACCGATTACTTTCAGCGGCGCCACCATGGGCACGGTCTGGACCGTGCGTATCTCGCAGCTGCCCGCCGGGGTCAGCGGTCCTGAACTGCGCGCCAACATCGAAACCCTGCTCGATCAGGTCAATGCCGAGATGAGCACCTATCGTCCTGATTCGGTCATCAGCGCGTTCAATCGGGCCGAAGCGGGCGAACGCGTGAGCTTGCCGGTGGGCTTTGCCACGGTGCTGGCCGAGGCTCTGTACTGGGCCGAGCTCACCGAAGGCGCTTTCGATCCGACCGCCGGCCCGCTGGTCAATCTGTGGGGTTTCGGTCCGGAGCGGCGGCGGGACGATATCCCCGAGAACGACAAGATTCGCCAGACCATGGAGCGGGTGGGCTGGCAGCAGCTGGAATTCGACCCGGATAGCGCAGCGCTGACGCAAACCGGCGGCGTGTTCCTGGACTTGTCGGCCATTGCCAAGGGTTGGGGGGTTGACGTGATCGCCGACCATCTAATCGATACCGGCGTTTCCGGCTTCCTGGTCGAAATTGGCGGTGACCTGCGCACCCACGGGACGAGACCGGATGGACAACCCTGGCGGATTGCCATCGAACGGCCGCTGGCGGGCGTGCGAGAGCTGCATGATGTTATCAATTTGCGTGAAGTAGCCATTACAACGAGTGGAGACTACAGAAATTTTTTCGAAGCCGACGGCCGTCGTTTTTCGCACCTGATTGATCCGCGCACCGGTTTTCCCGTTGCTCACAACACGGTCTCGGTGACTGCCGCCGCGGCGCGCTGCAGCACGGCCGACGTGATTGCTACAGCGCTCAGCATTCTGCCCATCGAAGAGGCCTGGGCACTTGCTATCGAGCATGACCTGGCGGTACTCTGGCTACTGGCCGACGGCGAGGAGCTCAGCGAGCGATTGACGCCGGCATTCGTCCGACTGATTGAAACCGGAGGCTTGTAATGCTGACCACTTTGATCCTGAGCGTCGTCGTCATCCTGGGCTTGTTCCTGGCCATGATGGTCGGCGTGCTGATGGGCAGGGCACCGATCAAGGGCTCCTGCGGCGGCGTGGGGTCACAGGCCGAGTGTCCGTGCGGGCGCACACCCAAGACCTGCGGGGCGCGTCAGTCGATCGAGAGTGACTAGCTTTAAGCGCCACTAGAGCATCACGCAGAGACGCTGAGCCGCACAGGGGCGCTGAGGAAAAAGCGTTATTTCTTCCGTGCCGTCGGCTGGGTTCCCTTGCCTGGTTCCAGCGTCATCTTGTTTTGGGTTATATCCTCTGCGTTCCTCTGCGGCTCCGCGCCTCCGCGCGAGGAAAAAAGCACGGGGCGAAGCGACAGCGCAGCCTTCCTTTGAT
>SLJA01000298.1 GCA_007135355.1 Wenzhouxiangella sp. | reverse complement strand
CGGTGCTGGTGTTCGACATCTACGGCCCGATTGGGCCGGCGATCAAGGACTACATGGTGCGCGGCATCGAGCGGGCCGAAGACGAGGGCGCGGCCATGGTGGTGCTGCGCATGGACACGCCCGGCGGGCTGGACGCGTCCATGCGCGACATGATCAGCAAGATCCTGAACGCTCGCGTGCCGGTGGCGACCTGGGTGGGGCCGCCGGGGGCGCGCGCGGCCAGTGCCGGGACTTTCATCCTGTATGCCTCTCATGTGGCCGCCATGGCGCCGTCGACCAACCTGGGCGCGGCCTCTCCGGTGCAAATCGGCGGCGGCGGCGGTAGCGAGGAGCAGGCTCCGCGCCGTCAGCGCACGCCGGTCGAGCGCATGATGGATGCCATGGCGCCGGATTCGGAGGAGGCTGAAGCTGAGCAGACGGCCCAGAACGATGATGCCGAGTCTGCTGACGAGGCGTCCGCGGCCGGGGACAGCACCGCAACCGAAGACGAAGCAACCGAGCCGCCGCCGCTGCGTGGCGCGGCGTCCGAGCGCAAGGTCATGGAAGACGCGGTGGCCTATATCCGCGGTCTGGCTGAACGCCACGGCCGCAATGCCGACTGGGCCGAGCGCGCCGTGCGCGAGGCGGTCAGTCTGACCTCTACCGACGCTCTGGAGATGAACGTCATCGACCTGGTGGCCGAGACTCTGGAGGATCTGCTCGAGCAGGCCCACGGCCACGAGGTCATGGTCGACGGTAACCCGGTGACCCTGGATGTCGCCGGCGCGCGCATCGAGATCGTCGAGCAGGACTGGCGCAGCCGGTTTCTGGGTGTGATTACCAACCCGACCCTGGCCTTCATGCTGATGATGGTCGGCATTTATGGGCTGATCCTGGAAGGCTCCAATCCCGGTGCCCTGGTGCCGGGGACCATCGGTGGCATCAGCCTGCTGCTGGCGTTGTATGCTTTCCAGATTCTGCCGGTCAATGTCACCGGAATTGCCCTGATGATTCTCGGCTTCATTTTGATTACCGTCGAACTGTTTGTGCCGTCTTTCGGCGTGCTCGGCATCGGCGGCATCGCAGCCGTAGTGTTCGGCTCGATCATCCTGTTCGACACCGATGTGCCGGGTTTTGCCGTCAATACCGGCCTGATTGCCGCCATGGGGCTGTTTTCGGCGCTGACCTTTGCCGCAGTGATTTACCTGGTCACCCGCTCGCACCGCAACCCGCGCGTGACCGGCAACGAGTCGCTGGTCGGCCGCGAAGCCGAGTCGATTGCCGATTTCAACCAGGGTCGCGGACGGGTGCATATCGACGGCGAGGACTGGTCCGCGCGCGGCGACGACAGTATCCGCAGCGGCGACCTGGTCACCGTCGAAGCCGCGGATGGATTGATTCTGAAGGTTCGCCCGGGCGCGCCTTCCGCCTGACCTCCCACCCGGCCGGCGCTGCTACGCTGACCGGCTTGACTCGCAGTTTGATTGAACCGCTTCACTGAATCAGGAGACTTCCATGAGCCTCGACTTTTTATATTTCATAGCCACCCTGGTGGTGATCCTCGTGCTGATCATCGCCAATACCATCAAGATTCTGCGCGAGTACGAGCGCGGCGTCATCTTCACCTTGGGCCGCTTTTACAAGGTCAAGGGCCCGGGCATCATCATCGTGATTCCGTTCATCCAGCAGATCGTGCGCGTGGATTTGCGCACCATCGTGCTCGACGTGCCGACCCAGGATGTGATCTCGCGCGACAACGTCTCGGTCAAGGTCAACGCGGTGATTTACTACAAGGTCGTCGACCCGCAAAAGGCCATCATCAATGTCGAGCGCTTCATGGACGCCACCAGCCAGCTGGCTCAGACCACCCTGCGCTCGGTGCTCGGCAAGCATGAGCTGGACGAGATGCTGTCCGAGCGTGACAAGCTCAACGAGGACATCCAGCAGATTCTGGATCGCCAGACCGATGGCTGGGGCGTCAAGGTCAGCAACGTCGAGATCAAGCATGTCGACCTGGATGAATCCATGATCCGCGCCATTGCCCGCCAGGCCGAGGCCGAGCGTACGCGGCGGTCCAAGGTCATTCTGGCCGACGGTGAGCAGCAGGCGGCCAAGAAGCTGGTCGAAGCGGCAACTGAACTGGCCGAGGCGCCCGGCGCCATGCAGCTGCGCTATCTGCAGACCCTGAGTGAAATCGGTGGTGAGCAGAACTCGACCATCGTCTTCCCGCTGCCGCTGGATGTGATCACGCCGTTCATGAAAGCCATGGAGAAGAGCGGCAAGTAGGCAGGCTCAGGCATCCCCATTGTCGTCCCAATGGGGCGCGAGGTCCTGCGGCTGACACAGCCGCAGACCTCGATCCAGCCCGGCAATGCGCTGCTGGTCTTCCAGGCTCAGGGCAAAATTGAAGATCTCGATATTGGCCCGGCAGTGATGCGGGTTGGAGCTGGAGGGGATGGCGGCGACCCGGTCCTGTTCAATCAGCCAGCGCAACGCCACCTGCGGCGCCGTTTTGCCGTACTTCGAACCGATTTCCCACAGCACCGGATCATTCACCAGCCGGGCTTGCGCCAGCGGCATGTAGGCCGTCAACACCAGGTTGTGCCGCGCGAGCACCCGGCGCAGCCGCTCCTGGCCCAGGTAGGCGTGGTATTCCACCTGTGAGGTGGCCAGAGT
>SLJA01000116.1 GCA_007135355.1 Wenzhouxiangella sp. | reverse complement strand
GCCACGCGCAGGGCGAAATTGCCGCCGAGGGAAAAACCGATCAGAAAGACCGGCCCCTCGCCGTGGGCCGCCCGTATCTGCGCCACCGCGTCCAGCACTTCACCCAGGCGGCAGGAGTGAAACAGACCCTCATTGAGATGATGGGTCGGGCCATGATCGCGGAAGTTGAGGCGGAATGTCTCGAACCCGGCCGCGTCCAGAGCCAGCGCGGTCGATAGCAGGTAATTGGAGTCAACACTGCCCTCCCAGCCGTGCAGCAGGATGACCAGCGCCGAGCGGCGGTCGGCCGGCGCTTGCGACGGACGGTTGCGGAAGCCCAGCAGCCGGGTTCCGTCCCAGGCCCGGATCATTTCCGGCTGGCTGCGGGAGAGGAACCCGCGGGCTTGTCGCTGCACATGCCGCTTGCGCCAGGGGCCCGAGGTCATCAGGGACTGGACATGCGTGTTGGCCAGCCAGCCGCGCGGCCGGAACTCGGGCAGGACCACAACAGGCTCAGGACTCATACAGCGCACTCACCGTCGTTTGCGCCTGGCGCGCCAGCAGATCCCGGCCCGGCATGTGATCGGTGATGGCCTGGGCAATCATGACCTGAACCTCCATGCGCGGATGCGACAGCAGCCGCAGCATATTGGAGAACAGATTCTGACCGGGGGAAAAAACCACATCATCGTGCCGGTCGCCATCGCTCCAGTAACGAATAGCCACCGGCACAATGGGCGCACGGGCCCGGATGGCACTGCCGAACAGACGCGCATGAAAGCGCTGCACGCCGCGCTGGGCACTGATACCGCCTTCCGGGAACACGCCGATCATTTCGCCGCGGCGCAGCCTGGCGGCCATGCGCCGGTTGACGCGCTGGCGCGACTGCTGGTTGCCGCGCTGGATGTAGATGCTGCCGGCAATGGTGGCCAGGCGGCCGATCAAGGGCCAGCTGCGAATTTCCGCCTTGGCCACCAGACCCATCGGCCACAGCGCATGCAACACCGCGATATCGAACCAGCTGATGTGATTGGCGACGACCAGGGCTGGTGGCAAGGGCAATTGTCCGCTGACGCGCAGGCGCATACCAAAGACCACCACCAAGCCGCGCATCCACAAGCGGTGCGCCGACATATGCAACTTCATATTGCCGACCGGCAGATTGCGGATACGCGGCAGGAAGGTCAATAGCAGCAGCGGCAACAGCAGCAAATAGACCAGCAGCAGGGGCAGACGCCATAGCAGTGGCCAGCCGATCAAGGACGAGCGTGGTTGAACGTCAGTCATCATCGGGTCGCGACGCACCACAGCGCCAGCAGACGGTGAATTGCCCGTCCAGGCGCTCACCGCAGGTGCAAGTCCAGGGGCGGCCGATACCGCTGCGGTCGCGCTGGGCCAGCACGCGTTCGGCCTCTTCCCGGGCCTGGCTCGGCACCCAGACCGAGGGCCGCGCCCCTTCGGCAAAATAAATTTCCACCGCCGCCGTCCACAGCTCCATGCTCTTCAGGCGCACGGGAATGCCCTCGGCTTCCAGCAGCCCACGGATGAACACGGCCTCCGGCGGGTTGTCGGCGGTATGAACGCGGACCCACTTGCTCACGAAAATCAGCGACAAACCAACGAGAATAAGCGCGGCAGATTAGCATAGCCGGCCATAAAGCCGGCAAAAGGCCGCCTGCGACTCACTCACCCAAACAGCAATCCGACCGTGACCCAGACCGCCCCCGCCAGCCAGCCCACGATCACGATCGCCTCCAGCGGCCGCCGCTTCAGCGCCCGCCCCGGAGAAACCGTCCTCAACGCCGCGCTGCGCCATGGTGTCGTGCTGCCCTACAGCTGCAAGAACGGCACCTGCGCCAGCTGCAAATGCCGCCTTGTGGAAGGCAAGGTGCAGTACCCCTACAACCCGCCCAGCGCGCTCAGCTTCGACGACTTGTATGGCGGCTGGGCCCTGAGCTGCCAGGCCGTGGCCGACGGCGATCTGAAGATCGAAGCGCGCGAACTGGAGCAAGTTGCCGACATTCCGGTGCGCAAGCTGCCGGCCCGGGTCGAGTCGCTGGAGAAATTCACGCCGGGCATCATGCGCTTGCGTCTGAAGCTGCCCAAGGCGGCGCGGCTTCAGTTCCTCGCCGGGCAGTACATCGACATCATCCAGGCCGACGGCAAGCGACGCGCGTTTTCTATTGCCTCGGCGCCGTCGGAGAGCAATTTCATCGAGCTGCACATCAAGCACGTCAGCGGCGGCGGCTTTACCGGGCATGTGTTCGAGTCCATGCAGTTGAAAGAAATCCTGCGCTTCGAGGGCCCGCTGGGTACGTTTTTCATCCGGCGTGGCTCAAAGCGACCCCTGGTACTGATGGGCGGCGGCACGGGCTTTGCGCCGCTCAAATCCATGATCGAAGAACTGCTGGACGCCGGCGATCACCGCCCGGTCAGGCTGTTCTGGGGCGTCCAGGTCGAAAGCGACCTTTACGCCAGAGGACTGATTGCCGAATGGAAATCGCAACACCCGGATTTCCAGTTCACCCCGGTCCTGATGGACCCCGGCCCCGGCTGGTCCGGCGAACGCGGACTGGTCCACGAGGCAGTGCTCACGGGCGTCGAGAACCTGGCCGATCACGACGTCTACATGAGCGGCCCGCCGGCCATGGTCAACGCCGGTCGCAGCACCTTCCTG
>SLJA01000121.1 GCA_007135355.1 Wenzhouxiangella sp. | reverse complement strand
GGCTGCGCTGCCGGAGTTGTCATCGATTGGAGGTCTGCAATACAGCTTTCGGGCCGCGGCCGGTCGAAGGTTGCTGGCTTACCAGGCGAGGAATAACGAAGTACAAGCGGGCCGACACAACTGCTTGACCTGTTGATTCCAGCAACATCAGAACCGGCCCATGCAAAAGATTGGTCCATACTGCAGGCTGGCACCTACCAGAATCGATCGCATGCGCAACCCACCCAGTCGACTGATCACTGCTCTGGGCTTGCTCGGGTTTCTAATCTTGAGCTTCGGGGCCTCGACCCCCGGCATTTTGTTCGGTCCAGGGGAGTGGTACGACAGCCTGAACCGTCCGTTTTTCACCCCGCCCAACTGGCTGTTTGGACCGGCATGGACCGTGCTTTATATCTGCATGGCAGTGGCCGCCACCCTGGTTTGGCGGCGTGTCGGGCTGCGCTCTCGCGCCATGGCCTGGTGGTTCATCCAGCTGGTGCTCAACACCCTGTGGACCTTGATCTTTTTTGGCCTCCAGGCGCCGGGGCTAGCGCTGATCGAGATCACCCTCATGTGGGGCGCCATCCTGATCTGCATGCTGCATTTTCGACCGGTTTCCCCCTTGGCCTTCTGGCTGATGGTGCCCTACCTTGCCTGGGTGACTTTTGCCTGGGCGCTGAACGCCGGATTCTGGTGGCTCAATTATTAACCTGGCACCAAAATACCTACGGTATTTGATGCTCGGCGGGTGTTGGTGGATACTCTCCCGATCAGGGGGCGTTTTGTCTGGATCAGGAAAACATGGCCGAAACCAGCTGTATCGTCCAACATTTCAGTCTCTTCAGCGACTTGGCAGATAGCGATGTTGAATTGCTGGTACAACTGGAATTGGATGCGCGCGAATATCCGGCCGGCACCGTACTGTGCGCGGCCGGTTCTCCGGCTACGCATTTTTTCACCTTGATGCAGGGCTGGGCCGGGATCATCCGGCATTTCCCGGATGGTCGCCGGCAGGTGCTGGACCTGTATCTTCCCGGGCAGATCATGCGGCTGCGTGAATTCGGTGCGCAGCAGGCACGCTCGGACCTGGTCGCCCTGACCGATGTGGTGGCCTGTCCGTTTCCGCGCGAGCGCGTCGACGAGCTGCTGGCGGCCTCGGCCACGCTGGCCAGGGCGTTGATCCTGACGTTAACCGCCGAGCAGGCGCTGCTGACCGAACGAATCGTCAACGTGGCGCGCCGGCCTGCTGTAGAGCGGTTGGGGCACTTTTTGCTTGAGCTGTGCTCGCGGCTAGGCGGTGGTCTCAGGTTCGACCTACCGCTGAACCAAGAATTGATCGGTGATCTGCTGGGGCTGTCGTCCGTCCATATCAGTCGGACCCTCAGCAAATTACGCAAGGCCGGACTGATCGAACAGGATGACGGCGGCGTTCGCCTGCTGGACCCGGACGGCCTGAGCAACTTGAGCGGTTTTAACGAGCAGTATCTTTGCCGCCCGGGTGGTTCAAAGACGGACTAAACCGGAGGGCGGCGACCGACCACAAAGAAGATGACCGCCAGAATAAGACCGACGACAAAGAGAATCCAGGCGATTTCCACCGCCACGCCGGCAATTCCGGACAAACCCAGCACACCGGCAACGATGGCGACAATGAGGAACATCAGTGCCCATGAAAACATGGTGTCTTTCCTTTTTCGTTTGAATTACCATCCAGACTAAGCGCGTCTGCACCGACAATGCCTTAACACAGGTTATGGAGCTGGATGGCGGACCCCGCTATCGTGTGTATCGACTTTTCATATCAGGACATCAGATGAACAAGGATCAAACGCAAGGTCGCTGGGATCGCGTATCGGCGAAGATCAAGCAAACTTGGGGCGACTTGACCGACGACGAGGTCAAGAAAGCCGAAGGCAACAAAGACGAGTTGATCGCCCGCATTCGCGAGAAATACGGCGACAGCAAGGAAACCATCGCCGAGAAACTCAACCAGCTGATGGAGGATTGAATCAAATGAGCACAAAGTTGCGATCGATCTTGCTGGCCATGGGTCTGGTCTTTGTGGCCGCCATGGCGCTGACCGGCTGCCGCGAACCCGGCCCTGCCGAGGAAGCGGGCCGCGAAATTGACGAGGCGGTAGAAGACGCGCGGGATGCGCTTGACGAGCTCGGCGAGGATGCCGAAGACGCGCTGGAGGAAATCGAGGAAGAGATCGACTGATTCGGAGCTACAGCGCCGGTTACACTGTGGCGTTTTCCCCCTGCACGCCAGAATGCCGCACCAGCAGCCGGTCCTCGAAGTTCAGACCCCGGACGGGCATCGCTTCGAACTGATCCATGTGCCATGCTCGGCGCCGCGCGCGCGATTGCTGTTTCTGCCCGGTATGGGCGTCAGTGCTCGTCAATACATCGCTTTCGGACAAGCCCTGGCCGTACACGGGATTGAAAGCTGGATTCATGAATGGCGCGGCCTTGGCTCATCCAACTGGCGCGCCGACCGCGCCGCCGACTGGGGCTACCGCGAACTGCTACAGCAAGACCTGCTCGGTGCCGTGGACCGGATTCAGGCCGTGATCCGCGGGCAGCCGATTATTCTGGGCGGGCACAGCCTGGGCTCACAGTTGGCCTGCCTGCTGGGCGCGCTGCGCCCAGAGGCCTGCGCCGGCCTGCTCATCGTGGCCGGCGGTGCCCCGTATTGGCGAGCATTTTCAGGCTGGATGCGC
>SLJA01000355.1 GCA_007135355.1 Wenzhouxiangella sp. | reverse complement strand
GTGGACTCGACTGACATCGCGCAGCGACGGATGTGATTCCTGGTGAAAGCGTTCGGCGGTGAGCACATCGGTGGGCAAGGGAATGCTCGCGCCGCGCGCTTCTGCCCTGTCGAGCAGGGCCTTGGCTGTTTCAACCAGGTCGGCCTCGTGCAGCGACTGACCGATACGATGGCCCGCGGCGGCCAGGAAGGTGTTGGCAATGCCGCCCCCGACGATGAGCTGGTCGACTTTGTCGATCAGCGCTTCGAGCACCTTGAGTTTGGTCGAGATCTTGGAGCCGCCGACAATGGCGACCATTGGCCTTGCCGGGTCTGCCAGGGCCTGGTCAAGCGCTTTCAGCTCAGCCGCCAGCAAGGGTCCGGCGCAGGCCACGCTGGCCTTGCGAATGACGCCCTCGGTCGAGGCCTGGGCCCGATGGGCAGTGGCGAAAGCGTCCATCACGAACACCTCGCACAGTGCAGCCATCTTTGCCGCCAGTGTTTCATCGTTGGCTTTTTCGCCGGCCAGGAAACGGACGTTTTCCAGCAGCACCAATTCGCCGGGTTCCACTTCGACACCGTCCAGCCAGTTCTCGGCCAGGCGCACCGGTTGACCAAGCAGCTCGCTGAGCACGTCGGCGACGGGCTTGAGTGAATATTCAGCGGCGGGCTGACCTTCGCTCGGACGTCCAAGGTGAGACATCACCATGACCGCCGCGCCCTGCTTGAGCGCGTGCTGAAAGGTCGGCAGACTGGCTTCTATACGAGCGCGCGAGGTGACTGCCCCGCCGTGTACCGGCACGTTGAGGTCCGAGCGGATCAGTACCCGCTTCCCTTGAATGTCAATTTGGTCCAGCGTTTTCATGCGAATCCTCGATCCCTGTGAAACGTCTCGACTTGCGCAGGGATGCTGGGTTGCAGAGAAGGCAGACGGTGCCTGCCAGCTGTCACGCTCTGCGCGCCTTTTGCATCGCTGCGCAAGTGAGTCTGGGTCAAATCCTGGCCAGATGGCTCGCGGTGTCGAGCATGCGGCAGGAGAAACCCCATTCGTTGTCGTACCAGCTCAAGACCTTGACCAGGCGGCCGCCGCTGACTTTGGTCAGGGTGGCATCGAACACGGAAGAGTGCGGGTCATGGTTGAAGTCAATCGACACCAGCGGGGCGGTGTTGTAGCCCAGAATGCCCTTCAAGGCGCCTTCGCTGGCTGCCTTGACTGTTTCATTGACTTCCTCGACGGTGGTCTCACGGCCGGCGATGAAGCTCAAGTCGACCACCGAAACGTTGATGGTGGGCACGCGCATGGCGAAGCCGTCGAGCTTGCCTTGCATTTCCGGCAACACCAGGCCAACGGCCGCTGCGGCTCCCGTTTTGGTCGGGATCTGGCTCATGGTGGCCGAACGCGCCCGGCGCAGATCCTTGTGGAACACGTCGGTCAGCACCTGGTCGTTGGTGTAGGCGTGAATGGTGGTCATCAGGCCGGATTCGATGCCAATGGCGTCATTAAGCGGCTTGACCACCGGGGCCAGGCAGTTGGTGGTGCAGGATGCGTTGGAGACCACGTGGTCATCCGGCTTGATGATGTCGTGATTGACGCCGTAGACCACGGTCGGCAGATCCTTGCCGGCCGGGGCCGAAATCAGCACCTTGCGTGCCCCGGCGCTCAGGTGGGCCGAGGCCTTGTCCTTGCTGGCGAAAAAACCGGTGCATTCCATCACCACATCCACGCCCATCTCGCCCCAGGGCAGTTTGGACGGATCCCGTTCAGCCAGCACCCGGATGCGGTCACCGTTGACAATCAGATCATTGCCGTCGACCTGAACATCCGCATTGAACCGCCCGTGAGCGGTATCAAAGCGCGTCAGATGCGCGTTGGTCTCGGTATCGCCGAGGTCGTTGACGGCGACAATTTGAATTTCGTCGGTGCGAGCGTACTCATACAGCGCTCTGAGGACATTGCGGCCAATACGGCCGTAACCATTGATGGCGACTTTGATCGGCATGACGTGCTCCAGTGTCGGTTCGGATGGGCTCAACCAAGGATTGTACTGTGATCGGCGTTCCAGCATCATGGCAAGCTTTCGATCCGCCGCCTGCTGCGATGGAATTTGGCTGCTTGACGAATGTTGCCGAAGCAAGCAGGATGATATTGAGGGTCGGGTTGGTAGTTCAGGAGATCAAAAATGGTGAGTGCGAGTGAGGGGGACGAAATCACTCGGCTGCTGGAAGAAATCAGGCGTGTGCCGGGTCAGTTCGAGCGTCTGATTCCCTTGATGTACGAGGATCTCAAGCGAATCGGTCACAACCAGCGTGCCGCGGCGGGTTTCCTGGCGACACCGACGTTGCAGACTACCGCGCTAGTCAACGAAGCCTTTCTCAAACTGCAGGGGCGGCTGCACGAGCAGCTTGAAAATCGGCTGCACTTCAAGCGCTTGATGGCCAAGGTGATGCGCCAGCTGATCGTCGATTATGCCCGGCGCCAGGTGGCAGCCAAGCGCGGCGGCCCGGTCTCGGACCAGGAATGGTCTGATCACCTGGGTGCCGTGGAGGAGGACTCGGACTTCACGCTCAGCCTGGAGGCCAGCCTGACCCGGATGGAGCACGCGCAACCGCGTCAGGCCGAGGTGATGGCGGCCAGTCTGTTTCTGGGCTGCACGGCACCCGAGATCGGCGAAATGCTGGATATCTCCGAACGCACGGTCCGTCGAGAGTTGCAAAAGGGTCGCGCC
>SLJA01000304.1 GCA_007135355.1 Wenzhouxiangella sp. | reverse complement strand
GACGCAGAACCGATCGCTTTGATCGGCTTGTCGCTGGATGCCCACCAGTCGCGCAGGCTGGGGCTGCCCGCGCCACCATGGGGCGCTTTCAGTGGTCGCGCCGACGATGGCACGCGTCTGCTTTCGGTGCTGCTGCCTGAACAGCCACACACGGAACTCGGCCCCCTGACGGCGGCCGGGATCGAACCCGTCGATTTCGAACTCACGCCTGCAGGCACCACCCGCCTCGCCCGTCCGATCGTGCCGGTCGAATTGCTCGGCGTTCTGCGCACTGCGGCGCAAAGGGCGGTTGCTTTTGATGATCAATCACGACAGTTCCGCATGCAGCGCGGCGGCTATCGAGGATTTCGTATGTATGCCGCCGGCATTGACGATGTGCCCGAACTGTTCGAACGTCTACGCAGCCTGGGGATTGACGTCCAGGCCGAGGTCGAAACCATCAGCCGGATTCAGGTGCTGGACGCTGGTCTGAGCCGCCTGTTCTGGCTGATCGCGGCTCTCGGCATCGGCGGCGGCACGGCGGTCCTGATTGCCAGTCTGTACGCGGCGGTTGAACGGCGGCGTAAAGACCTCGGCGTTTTGCGATTGGTCGGCCTGGCGCGTTCCAGCGTGTTTTTCTTCCCGATTTTCCAGGGCGCCGGTATTGCCGGTTTGGGCTTGCTGGCGGGATTTGCCGGTTACGGCAGCCTGGCCTATGCCATCAACCGCACATTTGCCGACGAGCTCGATGCCGGACAACGTTTCTGTGCCCTGCCCGGCGAGCAGATCCCTTTCATCGTACTCATCACGTTGGCGCTAGCCACGGCGGCCTCGCTGATTGCCGCCTGGCGAACGACGCGAATTGATCCTGCCGAGGTGATTCGTGATCACTAGACTGCTACTGTCGCTCACCCTCGCGCTTTGCATGGTACTCGCCGAGGCGGCACCACCCGCCACGCCGTACAACCCCCGCCCGGCAGAAGGCGATCTGGTCCTGCCCATGCCGGACGAGGCCGAGATGGTGTTTCGTGCCGTCAGCGTGCCCGGAGCCGGTTTCTGGGCTGACCAGGACCGCACCATCCAGATTGGCGATGCCACCGGCGGTATCTTTGAGGGCCTGCAACGCACTCAGATCAGCGGATCTTTCCCCAAGATCGACGGTTCAGGCTGGTTGATCTACCTGGCCAAATATGAACTGACAAGAGGCCAGTTCATCGCAGTCATGGGCATGGACGCACTGCTGGCGGCCAGCGGCGATCCCGACATTCAATCGCTACCTCAGCTGCAGGGCCGCGCGCTGCGCGAGGCTTTGATGCAGCCGCTGGCCTTTGTCTCCTATCACGATGTCACTGAGTTCATTCGTCGCTACAACCGCTGGTTGTTCGATCCGGACCACCCGGAGCGCATGGCGGCCCTGCCCAGAATCGACAGTGCACCCGGTTTTCTGCGTCTTCCCACGGAAGAAGAATGGGAATACGTGGCCCGCGGCGGTCTACCTGCCCTTACAAGCGGGACTTTCAACGACCCCCTGCCCATCTCACCACGCCAGATCAACGAGCATGCCTGGCATCTGGGCAATGCCCGTCATCAGACTCGCCCGGTTGGGCTGCGCGCCGCCGACAACCTGGGTTTCCATGACCTTTTCGGCAACGTGCAGGAAATGACCGCAGGCCTGTTCCGACCGGAAATCTGGCAGGGCAAACCAGGTGGTGTTGCGGTTCGCGGCGGCAGTGTCTCGACACCGGCCACAGATCTTCGCAGTGCGCTACGCGCCGAACTGGATGTCTATGCCTGGGACGGCGACAGTGAACGAGTTCGTGAACGGCGCTCCTTCAACACCGGCGCTCGTCTGGCCATTGGAGCGAATGTCGTCGTCAGCTCGGCCCAGCGTTCACGCATCGAACAGGAATACGAGGCGTACCGGGCCGAATTGCGCCGCAGCACACCCGTGGGGCGCACACTGGACAATCGCGTAGCCCAGGCAGCCGGACAGATCAGCGATGCTGATCCCATCATCGAACGACTGATTGAACAAAACCCACATCTGCGCGAATCCCTGGCCGCAGTGCAGGCACTGACCGTCAACGCCCGCGAGCAACTGGAACTGGCTCAGCGCGAAGCCGCTCGGAGCCTGGCGCAGGATGCAGCACGCAACGGGGTCAACTTAAGCGTTTACCTGTCCCGGCTGGCCCGTCTCGCCGGCACCCTTGATAACGCCCGGCGTCTGGCCGAAATCTCAACGCGATATCAGGAGCAGGTGCAGGCCGTGGAGCGCTCCATGGCCGATCTCAATGAAGCCGTGGCGATGCAGTTGCAAGCCTACGGCGAGAAAGTCGCCAGCCTTGGAGACTATCCGCCCGAACACATGTCCATGGCGATTGACTTTCTTGCCGAAAGACAACCGCCGCGCCGGGAATCCATGGTGCTTGAACTGTTGCGAGCACATACGGAGACATTCTTCGAGCAGCGCCGTGCTGATCCCGATACCTGGCTGAACGATTTCAAATCGAGCTTTACCGACTTTGTCGATGGCTGAGTATCAGCCGTTTACCCGCAGTGTGCCCATGATCCGGAAGGAGGCAACATGAAAACATCCAGACTTTTAATAGCGGCAGTGATCTCACTCGGCATGATCAGCGGCTGCGCCAGCATGCCTGACGATCAGCGCACTCGAGCCGAAGGCGCTGGTGCTGGTGCTCTTATTGGCGGGCTGCTGGGATACCTGGT
>SLJA01000174.1 GCA_007135355.1 Wenzhouxiangella sp. | reverse complement strand
TGACCGGCATCGCGCTGTCCATGATGCTGCTGGCCTACGGTTTTGGTTCGGCAACTTACGAATTGACCGAGGAAGGCATTCAGTCGCTCGAGCTGCCGGCGGCGGTGGCGGTCCCGTTGGGTTCCCTGCAGGGCGTGGCCCATGCCAGCGATGTCGCTTTCCGGCAGGCGCTGGCGGAAGTGTTGGGCGAGGACGCCGCCCTGGCCCATGGGCCCGACATCATTGCCGCGGCAATTACCATCAATCCCGGCCTGATCCTGTTCGGTATTCTCGCTTTCGTGGCCTCCTTCGCCGTCTCCATCGGGCCGGTGATGTGGGTGATGTTCTCCGAGCTGTTCCCGCTACGGGTGCGCGGGCTGGCGATTTCGCTTGCCGGTTTCATCAATTCGGGCATCAGTTTCCTGGTTCAGCTGATGTTTCCCTGGCAGCTGGCCGCGCTCGGCAGCAGCTTCACCTTCCTGATCTACGGGCTCTTTGCCGCGGCAGGTCTGTTGTTCGTCTGGAAGCTGGTGCCGGAGACCAAGAACAAGTCGCTGGAGGAACTGGAGCGGCAGTTGACCAGGCCGTAGGCTTGACCTCTATTGCCCGAAGCGTTCGGGTTCGGCCGGCCGGTTGGCCATGATCCGGTCGATGTGCGCCATCACCTCGGATGTGAGCTTCGGAACGGCATCGATGGCTTTCAGGTTGTCCTGCAGCTGGGACAGACGCGAAGCGCCCAGGATAACGGTGCTGACCCTGGGGTTTTTCAGGCACCAGGCAATCGCCAGGTGGGTCAGGCTGATGCCCAACTCGTTTGCCAGGGACTTGAGTTCGCGCACCTTGGCCAGCTTGTCCTGGCCTTCCTCGTTGAGCAGCAGCTCGCGCAGCCATTCGTAGCCGGGCAGACTCAGGCGACTGTCCTCGGGAACCCCGTCGAGATACTTGCCGGTCAGCAGGCCGGAGGCCAGCGGCGACCAGGTGGTGGTGCCCATGCCGTAGGTTTCATACAGCGGCCGATACTCGGCCTCGACCCGGCCGCGAACGAACAGGTTGTACTGCGGCTGCTCGACCACCGGCGGCGTCAGGTGCTCCTGACGCGCCACGCGATGCGCCTCGGTGATGCGCTGGGCGTCCCACTCCGAGGTGCCCCAGTACAGGATCTTGCCCTGCATCACCAGAGCGTGCATGGCGCGCACGGTTTCCTCAACCGGGGTGTCGACGTCGGGCCGATGGCAGAAATACAGGTCCAGATAGTCGACCTGCAGCCTTGCCAAGGCCTGGTCGCAGGCCTCGCGCACGTGCTTGGCCGACAAGCCCATCTGGGTGGGCTTGTCGCCGCCCCAGAACACTTTGGACGAGACAATGAAATGGTCACGCGGCAGGCCCAGTTCGCGGATCGCCGCGCCCATGATTTTTTCCGACGCGCCGGCTTCGTAGCCTTCGGCGTTGTCGAAGAAGTTGACGCCGGCTTCAAAGGCCGTGCGCAGCAAAGTCTTGGCATCCTCGGTACCGACCTGTTTGCCGAAGGTGACCCATGAGCCCAGGGACAGGGCGGAGACCTTCAGGCCCGATTTTCCCAAACGACGGTATTCCATGGCGTTCTCAAAGCTCCATTCCGAGGTGGGTGCGGGCGGCAGTATCACACAGGATTCAACTCGACCAGGTCTTGCCGATTCGGAAAGCTTCGGTAAACTTCGCCATCATGTCGAATTCGACCATCACCGATGTCGCCCGCCTGGCGGGCGTGTCCATCAAGACCGTGTCGCGCGTGGTTAACCGCGAGGGGGGCGTGCGCGACGCCACCCGGGCCCGGGTAGAAGCGGCCATTGCCGAGCTGGATTATTCGCCCAACCAGGCGGCCCGGGATCTCGCCAGCGCGCGCGCCCACCTGATCTGCCTGCTCTACGACGATCCCAGTCTTTACCGCTTGCCCTCGGCCGGCTACATCATTCGCATGCAGGAAGGCGTGCTGCGGGTTTGTCGCAGCCACGGCTATGAGCTTTTGATCCACCCCTGCCGCTATCAGGGCTCGGATGTCGAGGAAGACCTCAAGGCCCTGATCCGTCGCGCCAGGCCGGCTGGCATCGTGCTGGCCGCGCCGCTGTCGAGCGTGCAGCGGATTGTTCGGACCATTACTGCGACCGGTACACCCCTGGTGCGCATGTCGCCGGGTCTGCAACGCGTCAGCGGCCGGGTGGTTGCCACCAACGACCGCGAGTACAGCGCGGAGATGACCCGCTACCTGGTCTCCCGCGGGCACCGCAATATCGCCTTCATCTGCGGTCATCCAGACCACAAGGCGGTGGGCTTGCGCTTTCTGGGTTACCAGGACGGACTCAAGGACAGCGGTATCCGTTTTTCGGATCGATGGGTCGCTCAGGGCGATAACTCCTTCGACTCCGGTCGCGAGGCCGCGCTGAAACTCCTGCAGCGCAAGCGCCGGCCGAGTGCCATCTTCGCGGCCAACGACGACATGGCGGTTGGCGTGATGCGCGCGGCCGATCAGCTGGGGATTTCAATCCCGGACCAGTTGTCCGTGGCCGGTTGTGACGACATCACCCTGGCCGAGCAGGTCTATCCAGCGCTGACCACCATTCGCCAGCCGTTTTCGGCCATGGCTGAACAGGCGGCACTGATGCTGGTCAAGGGCACGGAGGAAAACGGGTCGGGCAAGAGCCGGGTCGTTGTCCCCGGCACCCTCAAGATTCGCGACTCCACCGGGCCTGCGCCGGA
>SLJA01000054.1 GCA_007135355.1 Wenzhouxiangella sp. | reverse complement strand
CGGTCGATACCCGGCGCAACGATACATTGAGCGTGGCCGATATTCGCCAGCTGAAGCCTGACGGCATCGTGCTTTCACCCGGGCCGTGCACGCCTGACGAAGCCGGGGTTTGTCTGGAGGTGGTCGCAGAACTAGCCGGCGAAATCCCGATGCTGGGCGTGTGCCTGGGCCATCAGGCCATCGGTCAGGCCTTCGGCGGCAAGGTGGTGAGAGCGCGCCAGGTCATGCACGGCAAGACCTCGCCTATGCATCACTCCGATCAGGGCGTGTTTGCCGGGCTGGACAACCCCTTCGAGGCCACCCGCTACCACTCGCTGATCGTGGAACGCGAGAGTCTGCCGGAGTGCCTGGAAGAAACCGCCTGGACCGCCTTCGCCGACGGCAGCCGCGACGAGATCATGGGCTTTCGCCATCGCGAACTGGCCGTGGAAGGCGTGCAGTTCCACCCCGAATCCATCCTCACCCGCCAGGGCCATGCCCTGTTGGACAACTTTTTGAAAAGTATCAAAGTATGAGTTCCATTCGCGAAACCCTGGCCCTGCTGGCCGAGCGCCACGACCTGACACCGGATCTGATGCGCGCGGCCATGACCGAAATCATGGGCGGCGAGGCCGATCCGGCCCAGATCGGCGGTTTCCTGATGGCGCTGCGGGTCAAGGGCGAGACCCCGGCCGAAATTGCCGCCGCGGCCGAAGTCATGCGCGGCTTTGCTGCACAGGTCGACATCGACCGCGAGGGCTTGACCGACATCGTCGGCACCGGCGGCGACGGCGCCAGCCTGTTCAATGTCTCCACCGCTTCATCTTTCGTGGCCGCCGCCGCCGGCGTGCGCGTGGCCAAGCACGGCAACCGGGCGGTGTCGAGCAAGTCCGGTGCGGCCGATCTGCTGGAAGCGGCCGGCTGCCGACTGGATCTGAACCCGGGCCAGGTGGCCCAGCTGATCGAAGAGCTGAACGTCGGCTTTCTTTTCGCACCATCGCACCACGCGGCGATGAAGTACGCCATCGGCCCGCGCAAGTCCTTAGGCCTTCGCACCCTGTTCAACCTGCTCGGACCGCTGACCAACCCGGCGCTGGCGCCCAACCAGGTGCTGGGTGTGTTTTCGTCAGCGCTGCTCAAGCCCATGGCCGAGGTCATGCAGGCGCTCGGCGCGCGTCACGTCATGGTGGTGCGCAGTACCGACGGTCTGGACGAGATTTCTCCATGCGCACCGACACAAGTGGTTGAACTGCGCGACGGCGCGATTGGCGAATATCAGATTTTCCCCGGCGACTTCGGTATCCAGCTCGAGGCGCTCGACAGCCTGATTGTGCAAAGCGCGGCCGATAGTCTGACCCTGATTGAAGCAGCCCTTGCCGGAGAGCCGGGACCGGCTGCCGACATGATCGCGCTTAATGCCGGGGCGGCGATTTACGTGTCGGGTCAGGTCGACAGTCTGGGCTCGGGCGTTGAGCGCGCGCGCGAGGTACTGGCCAAGGGCGCGGGGCTGACCCGCCTGCGTGACTACGCCGAGCGGACCCAAGCCCTGTGAGCGTCGATATCCTGGAAAGGATTCTCGCCGTCAAGCGCGAGGAAGTGGCGGCCGGCAAGACCCGTCGCAGTCTATCCGAGCTGCGGGGGGCTTGCACCGACCTGCCCCCCTGTCGCGATTTTGCCGGCGCGCTCAAGCGGCGGGCAGCGGCTTCTGCCGACGCGGTGATCGCCGAGATCAAGCGCGCCTCGCCTTCGGCCGGCCTGATCCGCGGGAATTTCGACCCGGGCGCGATTGCACAGTCCTACGAGCAGGGCGGGGCGACCTGTCTGTCGGTACTCACCGACGAGCCCTTTTTTCAGGGCCATGCCGACTACCTGGTCGCCGCGCGCGAAGCCTGTGCCCTGCCGGTGCTGCGCAAGGACTTCATCATCGACCCCTGGCAGGTCTGGGAAACCCGGGCGATGGGTGCCGACGCATTGCTGCTGATCGTCGCCGCACTTGATGATGCTGAACTTTCTGATCTTTCAGCGCTCGGCCTTGAGCTGGGTTTGAGCGTGCTGGTCGAGGTGCACGACGAGCCGGAGCTGGAACGCGCCCTGGCCGTGCCTGGTGATCTGGTCGGCATCAACAACCGCGACCTGCACCGCTTTGTCACCGATCTGGACACCAGCCTCAGGCTGGCGCCGCGAGTACCTGATAACCGCTTGGTCATTTCCGAGTCCGGCATTCATGGTCCCGAGGACCTCGCTCGTTTGCGCAGCGGAAACATCGGGGCCTTCCTGATTGGCGAGGCCTTCATGCGCCAAGCTGATCCGGGCAAGGCGCTGCAGGCGCTCATCGCCTGAGTAAGGCTGACTGCCGGTACCGAACCGGCTCAATCGAGAGGACCGGCCTCAACGCTCGAAGCGGTCTAGAAAAATCGCATTTTCGGCGATTGTTCCGTCGAAGCGCCAGATGCCGCCGCTCCTGACCAGGTAAAGCTGACCGGCTTCGTCCTCGCCGAAGCTTCTGAGATCGGAGCCTTCGACCGAAAACTCCACTTCGCTGAACTCCTTGGGTCCGGTTTGCCAGGAGAACCAGATGCGCCCTGAACAGAAGTCGCCGTAGACATAGGTGCCAACCAGGCTTTCGACGGGTCCGCGGTAAAGATAGCCGCCGGTGATTGCGCAGTTATCCTCGACCCCGGTTCGATACTCAAGCACCGGGAGGACCGACTCGGTCAATGAGCAGGCCTTGCTGG
>SLJA01000264.1 GCA_007135355.1 Wenzhouxiangella sp. | reverse complement strand
TAACTCCAGCCCTCGGACTGGTCCCATTCCAGGGCGTTGCGCATCCGGATAAAGGTGCCCACGGGGGTTTCTTCCAGTGCGCGCGGATCGCCGAAAAAGCCGTCGAACCACGCCGCCGGCTCACACAGGCGCTGACTCATGTAAGCATGCGTGCGATCCAGCCAGCTTTCCGGTCGATCCAATTCATCCCGGCAGGACATGTCCATCAGCTGATCTTGGTAAGCTTCTCGATCTTCAACTGGACTCTGGGGCGTATCGGCCGCGGCGATACCACCACCCAGTACCCCCAGCAGGCCGACCGCCCACCAGCTTCGCCTCACAATACCCATACACGAAAGCCCGCTCCTCGGGGCCGAAATCATCCACTGCAGCTGTCATGATACGGCAGCCGCACAGGGCTCAAGAGAACATTTGCCATGCCGCCAGCGCAGAAAACGCCGATCGCGCTTCAGCCCTTCGCCGAACTGAATCCCGATCGCGTGCTGGACGCCGTCGAGTCCCTCGGCTTTACCAGTGACGGCCGTTTGCTGGCCCTGAACAGCTACGAAAATCGGGTCTGGCAGGTGGGCCTGGAGGACGCCGCACCGTTGGTCGTCAAGTTCTACCGGCCCGGGCGCTGGGACGATGAAGCCATCCTCGAAGAACACGCTTTCAGCCACGAACTGGCGGCCGCCGGACTGTCGGTGGTCCCCCCGCTGATCGTCCATGACCAAAGCCTGCATCATTGCGACGACCACCGCCTGGCCCTGTTCGAGCGCCGCGGCGGCCATGCGCCGGAACTGGGCGATGAAGCCACATTGCGCCAACTTGCGCGCACCCTGGGACGCTGGCATGCGGTAGGGGCAACGACGAAGTTTCAGCACCGCCCGGAACTGACACCCGCCCGCTTCGGCCAGGCAGCCGTCGATTTCCTGCTTGAGGAGCGCTGGCTGCCGGCCCATGTGGAGCCGGCCTTTGTCGCCGTGGCGGAGCACGTGCTCGAGGCCGTGCAAGCCTGCTGGGAACGGGCCGGCGAGTTCCGCCGGATTCGCCTGCACGGTGACTGCCACCCCGGCAATATCCTGTGGCGCGATGGCCAGGCTCATTTTGTCGATCTGGATGACTGCGTGAGCGGGCCGGCCATGCAGGATTTATGGATGCTGCTGTCCGGCGATCGGCCCGAGCGCGAGCGGCAGATGGCCTGGATCATCGAGGAATACCGTCGCTTCCATGACTTCGACCCGCGCGAGTTGCACCTGGTCGAGGCCTTGCGCTCTTTGCGTATGATGCATCACCAGGCCTGGCTGGCGCGGCGCTGGGACGATCCAGCCTTTCCGCTGGCCTTTCCCTGGTTCGGCGAGGAGCGCCACTGGGAGAACGTCATCCAGCAGCTGAAGGAACAGCTCGACGAACTGCAGCAGCCCGCGCTCAGCCCACTTCTGGATTGACTCGGCAGATCAAGTGCTCACGCGGTTGTCGCGTCGCCATCAGCCTCGCGGCCGAGTGAATGCCGTTCGTCCTTGCGCCCGGTCAGACTGGTCAGCAGCCAGTCGCTGGCGTTCTGCACGATCACGTAGAGGCAGGGGATCAGGAACAGGGTCAGCAGCATGGCGCTGAGCAGGCCGCCGATGACGGCAATCGCCAGCGGCTGCATCAGGTTCGCGCCCGCCCCCATGCCCACCGCCAGCGGCACCATGCCGGCCACCGTGGTCAGCGTGGTCATCAGGATCGGGCGCAGGCGGATGCCGCCGGCCTCGACCACCGCCTCGGGCGTGGTCAAGCCCCGCCGCCGGCCGCGCTCGATGTATTCCACCAGCAGGATGGCGTTGTTGACCACGATGCCGATCAACAGGATCACGCCGAGAAAGGCCGGCGCCGACAGCGGCGTCCCGGTGGCCCAGAGTATGCTGACCACACCGATGATCGACAGCGGTGCCGCGGCCATGATCACCAGCGGGTTGGACAGGCGCTCATACTGCACGGCCAGCACCACGAAGACCAGGAAAGCGGCCAGCAGGATGACAGTGAGCATCTCGCGGTCGGTTTCTTCCACGGTCTCGAACTGGCCGCCGAAGATCAGCCCGTAGCCATCCGGCAGTCCGACTCCATCGATGCGCGCGCGAATCTCGGCCATGATGCTGCCCGCATCGTTGAACTCGGTGTTGAAGTTGCCGGTGATGCGCTGAATGCGCACCTGGTTCTCGCGCTCGATGTGGGCCGGGCCGTCACCCAGGTTGAAACTGGCCACATCGCCGAGCTGGACCACCCGGCCGTTGCTCGACGCCACGATGAGTTGACTCAAGGCCTCCGGATCACCCGTGGCGGCGCGCGGCAGGCGCACGCGCACATCATATTCATCGGCACCGGCGGAGAAGCGCGTGGGCACGGCCCCGGTGACGGCGTCGCGCAGGTTGCGTCCAATCTCGGCCACGTTCAACCCCAGAGCCGCGGCTCGCTCACGATCGACATCAATGCTGAGCAGCGGCGTGCGGTCCTCGCGCGCGACCTCCAGATCTTCCAGGCCCGCCAAACCCTCCAGCGCATCGACCATTTCCCGCGCCAGCAATCCCAGCGTGGTCAGGTCTTCGCCGACGATCATCACGTCCATGTCGGTGCCGCTGGCGCCGAAATTCAGACCCGGGATACGCGGCGGCGTGACCCAGATACGGGCCTTGGGAATATCGAGATCCTGCAGGCGGCGCCGCGCCTCGGCCACCCACAGGCCGGCCGGCATGTC
>SLJA01000018.1 GCA_007135355.1 Wenzhouxiangella sp. | reverse complement strand
CTGAGCCCGGCACCAGCAGCACCGGCCGCCGGGCGCGGTGGCAGACCGCTTCGGCGGTGCTGCCCAGCAGCAGTTCAGTGATGGTGCTGCGGCCGCGCTTGCCGAGCACGGTCAGATCGGCAGGCAGACTGCGGGCCTGATCGGACACGACCCGGCGCGGATCACCGGCTTCGATCAGAATCTCCAGTCTGGCGACTTGCTGCCCCAGGGCTGCAAGATGCTCCTCGGCGTCGCCGCGTTCACCTTCTGAATCATCGGCAGAGCGAACGACCCGCAGCGCGACCTTGCGCTGGAAATGTTTGGCCAGGCCGGCAAAAGCACGCTCGGCGGCCCGGGCCTGGCCGGATCCGTCCGTGGCCAGCAGCAGGGTATGTTGATCCGAGCTCGGCTCATCAACAATGGGTTCCAGCCACAGCGGCGTGCGGGTCAATCGGGCCGCGTCGAGTGCGGTCGAGCCCAGCAAGAGATCGTGCATGCGGCCATGGCCATGGCTGCCCACCAGGAGCAAATCGGCCGCCATCCGACCGGCGCTGTCCACCAGCTCACGTCCCGGCGAACCGCTGAGCAGCTCGAAATCCGTCGCCAGCCCCAGCTCGGCGATGGACCGGCTTTCTTCTTCCAGCCGCTGTTCATAGTGGGCCTGGTGGGTGACGGCCGGCGCGGCCGGATAGCGCATGTCCATGACATAAGCCAGAGTCGCCCGCCGCGCGCCCAGAGCGCGGAGTGCGCGCAGTCGCTGATGTAGACGTGCCCAGGCCGGAGAAAAATCGATGGCAACGAGCACGTGTTCGAACATGATCAGACTCCTTTGGCGGGGGGACGGTCTGCCTCGGTCTCAAGGCCAACGCCGTCGACGAACAATCGTTTCCAGCCCAGCAGGGACTCCAGCCTGATGTGCAAATCGGCCGCAGCCGGCAGCTGCCTGGACAGGAAGATGCTGATACCGCCGATTTCCAGGTGTCGATAGTCCTCGGGCCGGCGCGGCTGACCGCGTTCGACCACTGGAACCAGGGCCTGGCCGCCGCAGCAACCCAGACGGGGTGATGGCCGAATCATCAGGCCCGTACCCTGCCGTTTGAGCCAATCGCGGGCTTTATCGTCAATGCGAATGACCGGGACGTCGCTCATGTGTCAGGCGCAGCCTCTGGCTCGGGAAAAGACTTGCGCGTTCGATTGGCGTACTTGACCAGCGCCAGCATCAGCGGCACTTCGACCAGCACCCCGACCACGGTGGCCAGGGCCGCGCCCGACTGCAGGCCGAAAATGGCGATGGCCGCGGCCACGGCCAGCTCGAAGAAGTTGCTGGCCCCAATCATCGCGCCCGGGGCAGCCACCTTGTGCGGGATTTTCCAGGCCTTGGCCCAGCCGTAGGCAATGAAGAAGATCAGCACGGTCTGGATGATCAGCGGAATGGCGATCAGCAGGATATGCAGGGGGTTGTTCAGGATCACCTCGCCCTGAAAGGCGAACAGCAATACCAGGGTGATGATCAGCCCGATGGGCGTGACCGGTGCCAGTCGCTTCATGAACACGTTGTCGAACCACTCGATGCCGTGCCTGCGGATCAGCCACAGGCGCGTGGCGTAGCCGGCGCCCAGCGGGATGACGATGTAGAGAAACACCGATAGCGCGACCGTGTCCCAGGGCACCGAAATGTCGGAAATCCCCAGCAGGAAGATCACGATAGGTGCGAAGGCGAACAGCATAATCAGGTCGTTGAGCGCGACCTGGACCAGGGTATAGGCGGCATCGCCCCGGGTCAGGTAGCTCCACACGAACACCATGGCGGTACACGGTGCCGCGCCGAGCAGGATCGCGCCGGCCAGGTACTCCCGGGCCAGATCCTCGGGGATGAACGGCCGGAACAGAATGATCAGGAACAGATAGCTGATCAGGAACATGGAGAACGGCTTGATCAGCCAGTTGACCGTGGTCGTTACCACCAGGCCCTTGGGCTGGCGCCGCACGCCGACGATGGCGCCGAAGTCGATCTGCACCATCATCGGGAAGATCATGGCCCAGATCAGAATCGCGACCGGGATGGAGACATTGGCGTATTCGAACCGGGCCAGCGTTTCCGGCACCGCCGGCAGGAACTGTCCGACGCCGATGCCGATGACGATGGCCAGTGCCACCCAGACGGTCAAGTAGCGCTCGAACAGGCCCATGCCGGAGCGGATATCCGGATCGGCTTCCGGTTCCGGGGTGCGTTCGGTAAATTCAGTCATCGGGATGGATCGTTGCGATCCGAAGCACCATCAAGCTAAGAACAACCAGCAAACGGCCGGTTGGGCATGCTTTGCAGGCGCTGGATGAAGGGTTTGAGGCTTTCCGCGCGGGCGGCTGATTCGAGAATCGAGTGTGCCCAGTCGGGCAAGGCGGGGCTCAGGCGGTAATACACCCACTGTCCGCGCCGCTCGTCTTCGACGATGCCCAAGTCACGCAGCTGAGCCAGGTGGCGCGAAATCCTGGGTTGGTGGGTGTCCAGCGCGTGCACCAGTTCGCACACGCACAGGCTGTCTTCATCCAGCAACAACAGCAGCAACCGCAAACGCGTACCGTCGGCCAGCGCCTTGAAAAATCCTTCTGCTTTGATCATTCTTCCCAAAAAGTATCCGCATATCCGTATGTCTTACGCTAACACATCTTGGGTTGAAGATGTCTGCCGGGTACAGGGATTGGCAAAAGGGGTGATTCCAATGACGGCCCATGGGAAAACGAT
>SLJA01000295.1 GCA_007135355.1 Wenzhouxiangella sp. | reverse complement strand
GCGCTTTGAGGTGGGCACGCTTGGCGATGGTGTCAACCAGGGGCTCTCGGGGAAGGAGCGCATAAACCAGGCGGCAGTCGAGCGCCTGGGCTGCCTTTTCCAGGCTGTCCAGCGTCAGAGATCCCTGGATTTCGCCTTTTTCCAGCGCCGTTACCCGAGGCTGACTGACCCCCAGCCGCCGCGCCAGCTGAGAAGCTGTCATCCCCAAGGCCTCCCGGATGGACTTGATCCACCCACGCGGCGGGCGCGTCAGCGCGTCCGAGTCGCGCAATGGGCCCAGTCGTCTGTCGAGTTGGCGGCGCGCCAGGGCGCGTTGATCCGGCTTCATTAATCACTTATAAATTATGAAACAAGATGCATAGTATAGCTTTTAGATTATCTAAAAGTGATTTTTTAATGCTATATAGATTATATTTTTCCGGCGTACTTCATCGAGGCTTGTGTGAAAGGGTTGCTGACTGCCCACTTCCCCCACTGTCCACTTCCCCCGGTAATCCCCCGAAAACGATCCGGTCATTGGCTCGGCGCCACAAGCGCTGATGATCAAAGCCGCAGCAAGCGGGCTTGAGCGCTGTGGCAAGTAGTGCACGTCCTGGATTTTGATCCACTCAGCGCCAGTAAAGCGCGCAAGGGTTTTCGACGCGCGCGTGTGCCGGATATCGCTTGAATCCAACCCGAGGAAGTGCCCAACAACCCCGGCCGGGCGGCCTGGCGACACGGAAGCTGTTGTTGTTGCGATTACCGTTGGGCCAGCAGGCGGTTATTTGGGAACGCTTGCAGACGAAGCCATGGCATGAACCAGCACACATCAGAAAATTCCTGCACGAAATCGAGGCAATTTCTGATGGGCATGAGCTGGGTCGAAGGCCAGAATGATGCCAATGACCTATCCACGCAGCCACATCGTTGCCGAAGGCAAGCCCGGCTACTTTCATGTAGTCACCCGATGCGTTCGTCGCGCTTTCCTGTGCGGCTGGGACAAGCTGACCGGACAGAGTTACGAGCACCGTCGCCAGTGGATCGAGGCGCGCATCCTGGAACAGGCCGAGTGTTTTGCCGTGTCGGTTTATGCGTATGCAATAGCGCCGGCGAGAGCGATGGGGCGGTTTGCCGAAGGCAAGAAGCCCCTGAGCGAAGCCGTTGCGCGTGTCGAATCATGCGCATGTCGTTTTGCATGTCGATCCCGGCGCCGCTTTTGAATTTTCTGACGAGGAAGTGGCAAGCCGCTGGCTGAAGGCTTTTCCCGGCCCACTCAAGCGCCACAGCAGTCCTGAAGCCGCCAAGCGTGCGATGCCTAGCCATCACCGGCAATCCGGAGAGAGTCACTGAGCTGAGAAAGCGCCTGGGGTGTTTGAGCTGGTTCATGAAAGCACTCAACGAACCGATCGCCCGGCGCGCCAATCGGGAAGATCGCTGTACGCACTGCCGGTCGCTCCGCAGGCGCTTCTTTCGCTGTCGCGAAAACCGCGCCTACTGTGCTCCCTGTGCTGGCAAGTTCTGGGAGGGCCGATTCAAGTGCCAGGCCTTGCTGGAGGAACACGCCGTACTTTCCTGCATGGCCTACGTCGATCTCAACCCCGCCCGTGCAGCCATGTGCGACACGCTCGCCGAATCCGACCACACCACCATCCAGCGCAGACTGCGCGAGCGTGAGGGCCTGATGAACAAGCTGAAGTCAGGCTCTTCCATATTGAACCGACCACTCAAGCCGGTCGCCGGCTTGGATGCCGATGCTGTACTGAACCTATCCGAGACGAGCTATATCGAGCTGGTGCAATGGACCGGTGAACAGGCTCGCTCGGACAAGCGCGGCAAACTCAAGCCACTGACCGAGGGCAAACGCGCCGCGCCGGCAGAAATCTGGCAAATCGCCAGTCACCCGAAACAATCGGTGCGCCAGGTCCAGGGCACGGAAAGTATCTACTATCGTGCCATCGGCTCGGCCGAGGCACTCATGGCCAAAGCCGAAGAACTGGGTCAGGTGTGGATGAAGGGCGTGGCCGCAGAGATCGCGCAGAAGATTTTGCGCGAACGACCAACCTGAGATTCAGGTTCAATCTGAAATTACTCTGCACCGGCACGGCCGGAACTCGGCGTGCCCGGAATTTTTCGAACTGAATCCCTCGAGCAGAAGAATCAGCTGACCCGGCGAGATTTTGGGTAGATCCGCGCAACGACGCCGCTGCAGGCGGGCGGCCGGCTAGTCGGTTTATCGGCGACTCTGAATGGTGTATGTCCTGGAATTCTCTCTCGACGCGCTGCGTTTGTGCGGCATCGATCAGCTTGCCCGGCGGCCCTTGCGGCCAGAGCAGGCCGGATAGTGCGGTATTGGTATCAAGAATCAGCCGCACGCCGCTGCTCGGCGCGGTGGGCGCGGTGGGCGCGGATTTCGGCTTGGATTTCGTCGGCGGTCATTGGCGGCAGCGGGTCAGTGGTGAACTTGGCGCGGGCATCGCGCAGTTTGGTGAGGCGCGCGCTGCATTTCCCGATTTCTGTCTTCGCCCTGGTTCTGGCCCCAGCCGGCGATCAACAAACGCGCTGATCCGGCCAGGGCCGAATGCGGGCGAGCGTCGAGGCGAGTTGCTCGCGCGCTACCTCCGTATCATGGGCCGCTTGCGCCCGCAGCCAGTAACCGTCTGAGAGCCCGAAAAAGCGACACAGTCGCAGATCGGTATCGGCGGTGACGGCACGGCGACCCTTGACGATTTCACCAATCCGCTGGG
>SLJA01000315.1 GCA_007135355.1 Wenzhouxiangella sp. | reverse complement strand
GGCGGATCGCTGGCCACCCGAAGTCAGGACTCCTGAAGGTATTCCAGGGCCTTGTTTTTGTTGGTGCCGGGGGCGGGAATCGAACCCGCACTCTGTCTCCAGAACCGGATTTTGAGTCCGGCGCGTCTACCAGTTCCGCCACCCCGGCAAGGGTAGCCTTATATTGTCGGGCCGATTGGCGATTGTGTAAAGCCCTGAGGCTTAGGATTTTCGGCAATTGTCGGTCAGGCGGCATCCAGCTGCAAGCGCCGGGGCTCGCGCAGGTACCAGTCTTCGCTGAGCGGCTGGAAGGCGCAGCATTCCACCATGGCCCCGGCGTAGATGTGCAGCGTGATCGCGGCCTGTTCGGGGTCGGGGTTGGCGATGGTGTGGTATTCATGCGGCGGGATCAGGCTGCCGGCACTGCCGGTGCCGGTGCGCATGACGGTGCGCCGCTCAAGACGGAAGCGCTCGCCTTGCTGCTCCACCAACTCATATTGGTGTACCTCGATGCTGCCATGCCAGACCGCCTCCACGCACCACATGCCCGAGTGGTCGTGAATGGGCGTGCCCTGGCCGGGTGCCCAAGTCATGGCCATCACGCTGTAGCCGAGCTTTTCATCCTGGTGCAGCAGGCGGCGCTGGTAGTGATCGTCGGAATACTGGTACAGGCAGTCCGGCAGGCGAATGCGCGGATCGCCGATCAAGGCGCACAAGCGGCTGCGCAGATCGTCGGTGATGCTGTGCACGCAGTCGGCCCTGACAGCGGCGTCGATTTGCTCGAGCAGAATATCCTTTCCAGTGAACTCCAGTGTCATCCAAGCCACTCCCTGATTGGCGGACCGAAGGACTCAAAGTCTACCAAAAAAGCATCGTGTCCCTGGACCGAGGGTAGGGCATGAAAGCTGACCTCCGAGCCACTGGCTTCCAGCGCACCGGCCAGATCGCGCTGTTGATGCAAGGGGAACAGGATGTCGCTGTCCACACCCAGCACCAGGGCGTGGCCGGTAAAGCTGCGGCGGAACAGCCCTTTGAGGGTTTCGTCGCTGTCGCAGGCGTCGAACATGTCCATTGCCCTGGACAGGTAGAGATAGCTGCAGGGATCGAATTGGCCGACAAACTTGCGGGCGTGGGTTTCGAGATAGGACTCGACTTCGAAGCGCATACCGAACAGGGTGGCCGGAAAGTAGTCCTGGCGGCTGCGGCCGAAGCGTCGCTGCCACTCGCTGGAAGACCGATAGGTGATCATGCCCAGCTTGCGCGCCAGGCGCATGCCGACTTCCGGCCACTCGTCCTCGGTGTAGGTGCCATTGCGAAAGTTGCGATCGGTCACAATCGCCTCGCGTTGCAGCGAGCGAATGGCAATGGCAAAGGGCGTGGCCGAGCAGGCCGACGAGATCAGTCCGACCCTGCCCGTGGTCCCGGGGTATTGCTTCAACCAGGCCAGAACCGTGAATCCGCCCATGGAGGGGCCGATCACGGCGTGTAGCCGGTCGATGTTCAAATGCTCCAGCACCAGTCGGGCGGCGCGGGCGATGTCTTCGATGGCCAGCTCCGGGAACTTAAGGCGCCAGGGTTGGCCGGTGGCCGGATTGATGCTGGCCGGTCCGGTCGAGCCCATGCACGAGCCCAGCGAGTTGATACACAGCACAAAGAAACGATCGGTATCGATGGGTCGCCCCGGGCCGATCATCCGCTCCCACCAGCCGGGTTCGGGGTCTTCGCTGGAAGAGGCGGCGTGCGCGCTGGGTGAGAGCCCGGTAAAGACCAGAATGGCGTTATCGCCGGAGGCATTGAGCTTGCCCCAGGACTCCCAGGCGACGCGGATCTCGGGCAGTTCTCCACCCCGGTACATCAGAAAGGGGCGCGACAGGTTCAGATAGCGGGTTGCAGGTCCCATGAGCGGAAGTGTATACCGGATTCAGGGCCGCATAAAAAAGGCCGTGCCCGTAGCACGGGACACGGCCAGGAGCACATTTGGAGACTGTGCGATGTTGGTTGAACGATTGAACCGACGCTTGGTTGGACTCCGATTAGAAGCGGAAGCCGACCGCGGCGGAAAAGACCAGCGGGTCGATATCGGCCTTGATGCGGCTGCGAACTTCACCGGCCTCGGTCTGGGTCCGAATGCGTGCGTCGGCTTCAATCTGAATCCAGCGCAGATCAAGGTTCAGGAACAGAGTTTCGGTGATGTCGAAATCAGCGCCCAGCTGCAGCGCCACGCCGAAGGAATCCTTGATCGACATGCTGGAGGGGCCGCCCAAAGCGCCTTCCAGGGTGGGTGTGGTGCTGGTGCTGAAGAAAGTGGTGTAGTTGAGTCCCACGCCCACATAGGGTCGGAACGCCGCGCCCGGCATCATGTGGTACTGGACGCTGAAGGTCGGCGGCAGGTGCTTGGTTTCACCCAATTTGCCGGCGCCATCCAGAATTCCCGCACCGTCAATGTCATGCTCAAACGGCCAGGCGGCCAGAACTTCAAAACCGATGTGATCGGTGGCCATGTAGGTCAGGTTGACGATGGGCCGCGTGTTGCTGCCGACGTCAATCTGGGCTCCCACCAGCTCATCACCGGCGACGAACAGGTTGTTGCTGGACGTGTCCGGGTTGACATGACCCAGGCCGACTCGGACCAGCCAGTCGCCGGCGCCGGCCGCCATGACATTAGCCGAAAACAGGGTGGCGACACCCAAGGTTACTGCTGTGCGTAGCATCTGACTCTCTCCTCTCCGTTGAGATGTTGAAATGTATTAGC
>SLJA01000181.1 GCA_007135355.1 Wenzhouxiangella sp. | reverse complement strand
TCGATGTCCAGATCAGGGAAGTCTTCGGGCTTGAACACCGGCACCTGTCCGCCGCGGGACTGTTGGTCATAGTCGCGCAGCAGGCGGAAGCAGACTTTCATCATCAGGGCCAGGGCGATCAGGTTGACCAGGGCCAGCAGGGCCATGGTCAGGTCGGCGAAGTTGAAGATGGTGCGCAGATCCTGCACCGAGGCCCACAGGATCAGGACCAGCATCAGGACGCGGAAGATGGTGAACAGCAGACGATTGCCGGGATCCAGCCAGTGCGAGGCGTTTTCGCCCAGATAGAAGTTGTACAAAATCGAGCTGAAGGCGAACAGCACCAGGATCACGCTGACGAAAGTCTGCCCCCAGGGTCCGACATGCTGTGCCAGGGCAAGCTGAGTCAGGACCACACCGTTTTCTTCCGCACCGGTGTTGTACATGCCGGCCATGACGATCAAAAACGCGGTCACCGTGCAGATGATGATGGTGTCGATGAACACACTGAACGCCTGCACGATGCCCTGGTTGACCGGGTGCGGCACATAGGCCACGGCGGCCACGTTGGGCGCGCTGCCCAGGCCGGCTTCGTTTGAAAACAGCCCGCGCCGAACGCCGTACATGATGGCAGCACCAATGCCGCCGCCCACGGCCTGCTCCAGGCCGAATGCGCTGTGCACGATCAAAGTCAGCACGGCCGGTATTTCGCCGAGATTGAGCGCGATCACCATAATGGCCACGCTGACGTACAGGATCGCCATCACGGGCACGACGATTTCGGTCACTTGCGAGATGCGCCGAACACCGCCGAAAATGGTGATGCCGACGATGGCGCACAGCAGCGCGCCGCTCAGCCAGGTCGGAATGCCGAAAGCCTGATTGAGCGAAGAGGCGGCGGTGAACGACTGCAGCGACACGAAGGCCAGCCCGAAAGTCACCATCAGCAGCACGCAGAACAAGATACCCAAACCCCGACTACCCACGCCGCGCTCGATGTAGTACATGGGCCCGCCGCGAAACACACCGGTACGCGGATCACGGACTTTATAGGCCTGGGCCAGCGCACACTCGAAGAAGCTGGTCGCCATACCAATCAGGCCGACTACCCACATCCAGAACACCGCGCCCGGACCGCCCAGGGTGATGGCCACGGCTACACCGGCGATATTGCCGGCGCCAACCCGGCCGGCCACGCTCAAGGTCAAAGCCTGAAACGAGGACACTTGGCCCGGATGGTGCCTGAAAGCCTGACCGAGCACGCGGAACATTTCGCCGAAATAGCGGAACTGGACAAAGCGCGAGCCAATAGTGAAGACCAGGCCAATCACGATCAATAGCGCGATCAGCACGTAAGTCCAGAGAAAATCGGTAACCGCTGCGAGCATGGCTGGTCTCTCCCTTGAGCGTGGTCAGTCGATGCGCTCGGGCGCCTCGCCGCGCAAGCGCTGGAAAAATCGCCGCCGATCGTCCTCGGTCATGCGGCGAGGCGTAGTGTACTCGGCTGCCGTGCCCGGGTCGTCCGGGTTGATCAATACACCCCACAAGGGACGGCGGCTGGCCGGATCAATGGCGTAACGAAAGTCGCCGATGAACATTCTTCCGTTCCGATCGTGCTCCGGGTAATGAATCAACCAGTGCGCAGAAAAGTGATCGAAGCGGGCAAGATCCGAACCCAGCCGGGTTGCCGGGTCAAATTGATCAACCTGAAACCGCTGCGCCGAACCCCCGGGATAGAAAATGGCTTGGCTCCACGGCAGCGTTCGAATTGCTACCAGATGAAAATACTCGCCATCGTCAACCATGGCGCGCCACAGCAGCAGGTTGGCAAAAGCCGGCTTGGCAACCAGCCGATCCACCGCTATGGACTGTTCATGCGCCCACTCCAGGGCCAGGTTTTCAGCACGATGGTGTTGCCAGGCGCCAAAAGCCATGTAGACCACCATCCAGCCCAACGCCAGATAAGACCAGCCGTGCCGGCGCCGCCATAGCGCGGCAGCCAGGAGGGCGGCCAACGGCAGCGAATAAAGCGGATCGACCACGCTGATCCAGTTCCAGGCCACGCGCTGATCGCTGAACGGCCAGAACAGGTGGGTGCCGTAGGAGGTACAGGCATCCAGCAATGGATGGGCCAGATAGCCGAGCAGGCACCACAAATAGACTTGGGCAAAGGGCGCCTGGCGCTTCAACAGCGGCCACAGCAACAGGGCCACCGCCAGGCTGCCGACCGGAGCGAAGACAAAGGAATGGGTGAACTGGCGGTGGAACTCGATGTAAAGCAGCGTATCCTCGCGCGAGCGGATCAGCGCGTCCAGATCGGCCGCCATGCCGCCGGCGGCCCCGGCCAGAGCGGCGGCCCGCATGCGCTCTCGCCGCGCCGCCGGTAGCGCCCATAGCGCCCCGAAAATGCCGTGCGTCACCGGGTCCATGAATGACTTATGCTCACCCAAGAATCGATCGCGTAGTGTACTGAAGCCGTCAACATGAACCCCTACTCGTTTTCGCTGACCATGGCGCTGCTGATGGTGGCCACGTCCGCCCGGGCCGACTGCGCCCCGCAGTCCGGATTTGAGCTGGCGCGTCTCGGAGAGCCCGCGGCAATCGAATGCGAACAGTCCGAATATCGCATGGCTTTTGGGCTGGGCCGACAAATCAACATGCTGCGCGCTGAACAGTCCGAACTGTCAGACATGTCAGACACTGATACAAAGGATGCAGCCGCGCGGGCCGCGCGGCTGAGAGTGATCGAACGTGAACT
>SLJA01000230.1 GCA_007135355.1 Wenzhouxiangella sp. | reverse complement strand
CGCTGCCCGGCTTGATCGCGGATCAGCCAGCCATCGTCGGGTCGGAACTCGGCCTCGGAGCGGTTCGGGTCCAGACTGAACCAGACCACGCGCCCCGGGTAGCCCCTCGCGTGCCGCACCAGCCGCTCGTCGTCGGCGTTCAGCACCAGGCTGCCGCTCCGGGCAACCGCACGGCTGATGATCCACTTGATTTCGAGCAGTTCGTCCAGGGAGCTGGAGCCGAAATCGCCCAGGTGGTCCGGGCCGATGTTGGTGATCAGGGCCGTATCGGCCTGTTCGATCCCTAAGCCCCGGCGCAGCAGGCCGCCGCGGGCGGTTTCCAGCACGGCCGCGGTGGCCCCGGTCTGGCGCAGGATGCTGCGCGCGCCGCCCGGGCCGGCGTAGTCGCCGGAGTCCAGCAGCTGGTCGTTGAGCCAGATGCCTTCGGTAGAACTCAAGCCCACCTGGTGACCGGCTGCGCGCAGGATGCGGGCGCACATGCGGGCCGTGGTGGTTTTGCCGTTGGTGCCGGTGACCATGGCGATGGGAATGCGCCTGGCCGCGTCCCAGTCGATTTCATCCGGCTGCGGTGGTCTTGCCGACGGCCAGGTCTTTGCGGTGGGACCAAAGCCCACCGAGACTTCATCGTCGTCCCACAGAAAAGGGGCTTGCCGCGCATGAGCTTGGGCCTGGAGCTCAAGCAGGGCCGGGTTGGCCTCTTCTTCGGCGCGCGTGGCGATCTCTGCCAGCACCGGCTCCAGCGGTTCCGGATCACCGCCGTCGGCATGATGCTGCCAAGCGGCCTCGGCCAGTGCGATCCCGGCATAGAGTCGATCGATCGGGCCGTCGAAGGCCAGGCTGAAGCCGCCGATGCGTTGCCTGATGCTGAACTCGGGCGCGTTCCAGTTCATGCGGTCGTGCAACTCGAGGATTTCCGCCCGCAAGGCAGTCTGAATGGCGCCGACCTGCCCAGCCGGACAAGCGATATCCATGACCACCGAAGGCCGGTCCCACAGCAGGTTGGGCCCAGGCAGGCGGCGGCAGTCCAGCAGTTGCATGTTGGTACGCTCCGGCTAGTCCGCGTCCTCGCTGCGGGCAATGCGCACGCCGCGCTCATCGCTGATCAAGGCAATGTCATCGTCCAGGGTGAAACCGGCAATTTCCGGCAGCGTGATGCTTTCCGGGCGCTTCACCGGCGGCGCGGCTTCATCTCCGGATGTGAACTGGACAATCTGCTTCCAGCTGCGCTTGACTTTGTCGGCCAGCACCAGCACAAGATCGCCGGGGGAGGCCAGGTTCAGCGCATGGTCCAGCGCGGCCTGCTCGTCCGGGACCACGTCGATGCACTCGTCGCCGACGCCCTTCATGCGCAGCCGCGCCGCGAGCATCTGGGCAACCTCGTCCGGCCCACGCCCGCGCCGGTGGTCGTCGCAGCGACAGACGAAGTGATCGAAATGATCAGCGATGATGTCGGCAATCTCTTCGATGTCCTGGTCGCGGCGGTCGCCAGGCGCGCTCAGCACCACGATCTTGCGGCCCTCGGCCTCGAAATGATCGACCAGGCTGCACATGGCCCGCACCGCGGCGGGATTATGGGCGTAGTCCATGATGACCCGGAACGGGTGGTCATCGTAGATATTGAGCCGGCCCGGTGCCTGGAAGAAGGTGGCATCGAAGGTGCGCAGACCCTGGCGGATATCGTCCAGGCTCAAATCCATGTTGTAGGCCAGGGCAGCGGCGAACATGGCGTTTTGCACATTGTGCAGGGCGCGGCCCTGCAAGGTGGCCGGTATCAGATGCGTCCACAGCAGCGGCATGTGCTTGCCCTGGTCGTAGATGGTGATCATGTGCCCGTTCATACCCTCTTCGAGGACGAAGGCCTGCCCACCGGCGCGCACGTGCTGCTTGACCAGTGGGTGGCTGGGTTTCATGGTCACATAGCACAGGCGCGCGGCTTGCGTGTAATCGGCCATGGCCAGGCACAGACGATCGTCGGCATTGAGCACGGCGGCGTCGGTGGCGACCTCGATGGGGATGCGCTTGACCTCGGCCAATTGCTCGATGGTGTCGATGCCGCCCTGGCCCAGGTGATCGCCCGATACGTTCAGGCAGCAGGCTACGTTGCACGAGCGCAGGCCCATGCCGGCGCGAACCAGACCGCCACGGGCGGTTTCCAGCACCGCCGCATCGACCGCCGGGTCGCGCAGAATCATGCGTGCCGACACCGGACCGGTCATGTCGCCCGACACCGTGAGTTGGCCGTCGATGTAAATGCCGTCGGTCGAAGTCATTCCGACGGTGAATCCGCGCATTTTCAGAATATGGGCAAGCATGCGCGAGGTGGTGGTCTTGCCGTTGGTCCCGGTGATGCTGGCGATCGGAATGGTGCCGGGCTCGCCTTCGGGGAACAGCATGTCGATGACTGGACCGGCCACGTCGCGCGGCTGACCCTCGCTGGGCGCAACGTGCATGCGAAAACCGGGCCCGGCGTTGATCTCGCAGATGCCGCCGCCGACTTCGCGGTAGGAGCGGGTGATATCCGAGGTCAGAAAGTCGACCCCGCCGATGTCCAGGCCGATGGCCTGGATGGCGCGGATGGCCATGTCGCGGTTGTCGGGATGAATCTCGTCGGTGACATCAATGGCTGTGCCGCCGGTCGACAGGTTGGCGGTGGCGCGCAGATACACCACTTCGCCGGCCGGCGGGATGGTGTTCACATCGTAGCCCAGCCGCGCCAGCAGGCGCTCGGCCTGGGCGTCGATCT
>SLJA01000251.1 GCA_007135355.1 Wenzhouxiangella sp. | reverse complement strand
CAGCGTTGCAAAACCGCATTATCATACGCAACTCGAAATTGTTCGGGCGATTAGCTCAGCGGGAGAGCACTGTCTTCACACGGCAGGGGTCGCTGGTTCGAACCCAGCATCGCCCACCACCGAATCCAGGCCATCAGGCCACAAGAAGCCTATGAAAATCATGGGCTTTTTTGATTCTGGCAATTTCGCCGCCGCCCGTCCTCCACCCCCAGGTCGGCGCTCAGATTCCAGCTTGTGCCCATTCTGTGCCCAAATCGTGCCCGACGCGTTACAGCACGGGACGGACCTTGACCCCTGCCCAGTCCATCGAGGCTGAAAATTTCCATTGACAGTCTTGAAAACCAGGCGCATATTCCGCTCGCGTGCTGGCTCCAGCCGTACTGCCGCATCGCCGGCGGGCCACCCCATTTCGCCGGAGGAAGTGCGCCATGCACAAGGCGGGGTTTGCGGTCGTACTGTTCATCTCTCTCGCCCTTGCGAGCGCCTCATTCAGCGTCTTGTCCCAGGACCCCCCGGAAGAAGGGGCGGACGAGGACGAGGAATCAAGCCAGGACATTGGCTACGCGACCAGTTCCTCAGGGGACGGGGCGATCCATCCCTACGTGGAGTATCGCAAGCGCCTCGAGGCCGCGCAGAATATCTCCCCACTCGATACCGGATTGTTCGGCGAGCAGGTCAGCCTTTACAACGGCAGCACCTCGTTTTCGGTGACCGACATCGATATCCCGGGCAACGGTACTTTGCCGGTTCGACTGACAAGACGCTACGCGGTCGACCTGCAGCCGCAGAACAATCTGGCACCTTACGATTCGCTGCTTCGCGGCATCGGCAACTGGGAAGTCGAGGTGCCCTACATGGCCGCGACCTACCACACGAGCGCCGGCAACGCCCTGCGCTGCAACGGCGCCTACATTCCGCCACTGAGCAGCATCGGTGGGGCCTTCCGGCGGGGCGAGGTGTGGCAGGGGATTTCGATCAATGTACCCGGCCGGGGCAGTTCCTCGGCCATGGGCGTACAGACCCAGACCCCGCAACCGACCGGTGGCGCAACCTACAAGCTGACCACGACCGAGCGCGATGTGTTCGACTGCATCCCGATGAAGGCCGGTTTCACGGGCGAGGGCTTCCGGATGACGACCACTTCCGGAGATCGCTATTACTTCGATGTCGCGACTATCCGTACGGCGGCCCAGCTCAAGAAGGAAGTGCAGCAAAGCGGCGGTCTCGAGCCGCTCACCGTTATTCTGAACCGTCAGCGGCTTTACCTGCTAGCCAGTAAGATTGAGGACCGGTTCGGCAATACCGTCGAGTTCCAGTACAACAGCGACGGCCTGCCGACCAAAATCTGGGCCAACGACGGCCGCGAAATCAACCTGGTCTACAGCGGCAAGCGCCTGAGTTCAGCAACCAGTCATGGGCGCACCTGGAACTACCAGTACACCCTCATCACTTCAGGCTTTTACGCTCGCCTGTCCCAGGTCACCCAGCCCGACGGCAGCAAGTGGCACTACGCCTACACCAATGACCTGATGCCGTCGCCCGACCCTGCCGGGCTGCCGCCCATGCCCTGGTGCGCTGGATTCCCGCCGATACAGGAAGACGCCCTGACGTTCACGGCGACCCACCCTTCCGGCGCCATCGGCACATTCAACTTCAACCATCGCAGGCACTACCGCAGTGGAGTCCATGCCAGCGAATGCCAACAAACCGGTGATCCATTCAATCCCGAATATGACCTGCTCGTGCCCCACTTTTTCGATGTGATGAGCATCAGCAGCAAGACCATCAACGGCCCGGGCCTGCAGGCGATGACATGGAGCTACGCCTACCAGATGAACCTGCAGAGCCTGTGGGGCGTACCCAACGAGCCGGCGGTTTACCCCTGCACCACCTGCACCAGCCAGAAGACGGTCACCCTGACCAACCCGGACGGCACCAAGGCCCGCCACACCTTCGGCATGCGTTACTTCGACAATGACGGACGCCAGCTCAAAGTCGAAATCCTGAGGGCTGACAACAGCGTGGTGCGCACCGAGACCAGCACCTACCTGACCGAGGCGCAGGCGGCCGCGCAGTCCTTTTACGGCCACTACGGTTCGAACCTCGGCGGGATCGCCGACCCGGCCAGCACCCGAATCCGGCCAGTGACCAACCGGACCATCAACCAGGACGGCGTCAACTTTATCTGGCAGGTGGCGGGCGGCTGTTCGGGCACGCTGTGCTTCGACACCCTGGCGCGCCCCACGCGGGTGACCCGATCCAGTACGGTTACCGGCAATCCGACCCGCACCGAACTCATCGCCCGGCACGACAACCTGGCCAAATGGATCCTGGGGCAGATCAGCAGCATCACCTGCACGGCACCGACCACGGCCCTGCCTGATGGCTGCGGCGCGACGGGCGTCGTGATGTTCGAACGCACCTACGATTCGACTAACGCGCTGCCCCTGGTGACCCGGCGGTTCGGCAGAATTGAGCAAACCCTGACCTGGGATACCACCTCGACGCTGGCGAGCGGCCAGCGCGGCACGGTCAAGAACGTGGCCGACGGCAATGGGCAGGTCACGACCCTGTCGAACTGGAAGCGCGGCACCCCGCAATCGATCAGGTACCCCGGCACCCCGGAAGTGCCGGCCGGCGCGCTGCACACGGCGCAGGTCAATGACAGCGGCTGGCTGAACTGGGTGGATGACGAAAACGGCTTTCGCACCAGCTATACCTATGACGCCATGGGCCGCCTGGCCGGCATCACT
>SLJA01000231.1 GCA_007135355.1 Wenzhouxiangella sp. | reverse complement strand
GCCTGATGTATGTCGGCATCACCCGCGCCGGCCGGCGCCTGGTGATCAGCCACTGCCACAGCCGCCGGCGCCAGCGCGAGAACATGGACTGCCAGCCCAGCCGCTTCCTCGACGAACTGCCCGCTGAGGTGGTCGACTGGCCTGGCCGGGCGGGTGACGAGAAACCGACTGCCGACGATGCAAAGGCCAACATCGCTGCCTTGAAGGCTTTGCTGGAGGGCTAAGTCTCTTGGCATGATCGGGCATTTGAAAGCCCCTCACGCAGAGTCGCAGAGACGCGGGGGCGCAGAGTATTGTGGGTGGGCTTTGGGGCGAGGGACACATCGCAGTTCAATCCCATCTTCTTTTCTCAGCGCGCTCTGCGTCCCCGCGTTTCTGCGTGAGAAAAATCAGCACCGAACTTGGCCAAGTCGCCGCGGTCGGAGAAGCGCTTTTTTGATGGCAGGGATTACGGTTAAGATGCCGAGCATGACCATTCACCTGCGCAACGGCCTGATCGCCTGCCTGGCCCTGGTGGCGCTGGCGGCTTGTCAGGCCGCCGAGCCCTGGGTTGAAGCGGGCGGCAAGCGCTTTTATGTCGAGATCGCGGCGGATGATCAGACGCGTGCCCGTGGGTTGATGTTTCGCGACAATTTGGCTGATGATCGCGGCATGTTCTTCATTTTTCGCCGCGAAGAGCCGCGCTCGTTCTGGATGATGAACACCCGGATCCCGCTCGACATCATCTATCTGGATCGGGAACTGCGCGTGGTCAGCATCGTCGAGAATGCCCGCCCGTGCCGGCGCGCGCCCTGTCCAAGCTATCCCAGCCGGCGTCCGGCCCAGTTTGTGCTCGAAGTCAACGCGGGTCAGGCCGCGGCTCTGGGCCTGGTGCCGGGCGACCAACTGAGGGTTGGCGGTATCGATCTCGACGCCGCTCGCTGAGACCAAGCCGGATGATCGGGCGGGCCCGTGATGGTGCCCTGCACAATGGTTTTGTTATCTTGTAGCGCGTTGTTGGCGCGGGTTTTGTCATGAACTCAATAGCCTCCAATCTCGTGGGTCAGACGACCCTGCGTCGAACCCTGTCGATTCTCGTGGCGTTGCTGCTGGTCTGGCTGGCCCTGGATGGTGTTGCCGGCTTTTGGGTGGGCTTCGGGTTTGCCTTGCTCGCGGCTGTCGTCGGGGCGACCCTGATCCCCGCCGAGGGGCGGTTTGTGCGGCCGGCACGCCTGCCTGCGTTTGCCGTTTTCTTTGTGATCGAATCCTTTCGAGGCGCGATTGACGTGGCGCAGCGGGCTTTTCGTCCGCGCATGGGTCTGGATTTACAGCTGGTGAACTACCCCATCCGCCTGCCGGCCGGAAAGCCCCGGACCTTGCTGGTGGCCGTGGTGAGCTTGCTGCCGGGCACGCTGAGTGCGGCACTGCGCGCTGACGGCAACTGTTTGTTGATTCACTCATTGACCGGGAACCCGGAGCCGGCCGTGCGGTCATTGGAGGCCCAGATTGCACGCTTGTTCGCGATCGACCTGACCGACGGAGACTGATCATGCTGCTGCCGGCCCTGGTGCTGTTTCTCATTGCAAATCTGCTGGCCGGCCTGTGGCGCATCTACCGGGGGCCGACGGCGGCCGACCGCATGCTGTCGGCGCTGCTGTTCGGCTCGACGACGGTGGCCATCTTGCTGCTGCTGGCCGAATGGCAGCAGATGCCGGCGCTGCAGATTGCCGCCTTGATCTTTGCCATGCTTGCAGCGGTGATCTCGCTGGCCTTCGTAGCCATTCAACAGGGCTTCCAGACCGGACAGGTCGATGACGGGGTCGGTCGCTGATGCTGGCTGTCATCTTCGGCAATGCCCTGCTGCTGCTGGGCGCGCTGTTCTACCTGGCCGGTACCGTCGGCCTGTTGCGCTTTCCCGATGCCTTAAGTCGCCTGCACGCGCTGACCAAGGCCGATAACATCGGCCTGCTGCTGATCTGCTCGGGTCTGGCCGTGCTGTCGCAGTCGCCGCGCCAGGCAGCTCTGTTGTTGTTGATCTGGCTGCTGGCCTTGCTGGCGGCCACCGTTTCGGCCCACCTGATGGCCGGGCGCGCGCTGCCGGACTCCGGACAAGAAGACGAGCACGGGCCGGAGGAGCAGGCATGAGCCTGATCATCGATCTGGTCCTGGCCGCCGGCCTGGTGGTCCTGGCCTGGCAGACCCTGATCAGCCGCGATTTGTTTCGCGGACTGGTGATGTTTGTCGTTTTTGGCCTGACCCTGGCCATGAGCTGGGCACGTCTGGGCTCGGCCGACCTGGCCATGGCCGAGGCCGCCATTGGCACCGGTGTGACCGGCGCCATGTTGATGCTGGCCTACTGGCGCTTGCGCCGCAATGTGCCGGCGGCGGCCGAAGAGCGTGAGCCCGGCCGGCCGTTGCTGGCGGCTACGGTTGCCGTTTTGTCGGCGCTGGTGGTCGCGGCCATTGGACTGGCCAGCCTCGAAGTATTGGGGCCCGGCGGCATGGCCGGGCATGCGTTGTATGAGGCGCTGCCGGAAACCGGGGTGGGCAATCCCATCACCGGCGTGCTGATCATTTTCCGCAACCTCGATACCTTGCTGGAGGTGGCCGTGCTGTTGGCCGCTTTCGTTGGCGCGCGCGCCGCCATTGGCGAGGACAGTGCGGCCCTGCCGCTGCCGCCGGCCCAGGATGCGCCTCTGGTCGGTGCCCTGGTGTCGGTGCTGGTGCCGTTAGGGCTTTTGGTCGCTCTGTATCTGTTCAAGGCCGGCAGCCAGGATCCGGG
>SLJA01000133.1 GCA_007135355.1 Wenzhouxiangella sp. | reverse complement strand
GCCGAACCGACATGGCGCGGGTCCAGGCCAAAAACAGCAATGGAGAAATCGCCGTGAGCATCAGTCCGAGCGCCGGTAGCGCCGGGCCAACGCCACCGAACCACTGGCCGGCGCCAATGGCGAACGCAACGCCCAGAAAACCGGCGTACGCAATGACGAATGCTTTCTGCCACATGAGCGATCGCGGTTCAGCGCCGGCGCCAGGCAAAAAAGCGCTCAGCCCAACGCAGCGCGGCCTCGGGTTTGTGCGCTTTTTTCCATTCACCGGCTGCGTACTTGTTGGCTTCGGACCAGGTCGGGTACACGTGGATGGTGCCTAAGATTTTGTTCATGCCCAGATTATGCTTCATGGCGAGCACGAACTCCGGCAGCATTTCGCCGGCATGTCGAGCCACGATGGTGGCGCCGAGGATGCGGTCCTTGCCGGGCTCGGTCAAGACCTTGACCCAGCCCTGGTTGTCGCCGTCGGCGATGGCGCGGTCGAGATCATCGATGCCATAGCGGGTCACTTCGACCTCGATCCCCCGTTCAGCTGCCTCGTGCTCGCTCAACCCAACGCGGGCGACCTCCGGATCGGTAAAGGTCACCCACGGGATGACGCGGTAGTCGGTGCGGAATGACCAGAACGGGCTGATCAGCGCGTTGACCGCCGCGGTCCAGGCCTGATGAGCGGCTACGTGGGTAAATTGATACGGTCCGGCGGCATCGCCACAGACATAGATATTGGGGAAATTCGTACGCTGCAGCGGGTCGGTGTCGATGCGGCCGTCGGCCTGCAGGCGAACGCCCAGCTGCTCCAGCCCATAGCCCTGGGTGCGTGTTCGGCGGCCAAGCGCCACCAGGAGACGGTCGAAGACCAGGCGGACTTCACCTTCATTGTGCTCGCAGACCAGGATTTGACCCTCTTCCACGCGCAATGCGCGGTGCTTGACCGCGATTTGCACACCCTCGGCGAACAGATGCTCGGCCAGATGCCGACCCGCGTCGATATCTTCGCGCGGCAACAGCTGGTCATTCATCTCGACCACGGTGACCCGCGATCCCAGCCTGGCGAAGGCCTGAGCCAGTTCGCAGCCGATCGGTCCACCGCCGAGCACGACCAGTCGCTCGGGCAACTCCTGCAAATCCCACAAGGTGTCGCTGGTCAGGTAGGCGGTCTGCTCGAGTCCCGGCAGCTCGGGGAGCAGCGGCGCGGCGCCGGTGGCCAGGACGATGGAGCGGGCCGACAGGCGCTGTCCTTCAACGTCGACTTCCCACGGCGAGACCAGCTTCGCCGTGCCCTGGATCACGTTCACGCCCATGCCGCGGTAGCGCTCGGGCGAGTCGTGGGGCTCGATCTTGCCAATGGCAGCGTGAACCCGGGCCATGACCTCGCCGAAATCGACTTCCGCTTCCATTTTTCGGATGCCATAGCGCTGACTGTCGCGCGCTTCGGCCAGCAGTCGGGCAGTTCTGATCAGGGCTTTGGACGGCACGCAGCCGGTGTTCAGGCAGTCGCCGCCCATCTTGTGCTTTTCGATCAGGGCGACCTTGGCCTTGACCGTTGCGCCGATGTAGCTCGACACCAGGCCGGCGGCGCCGGCACCGATCACAATCAGGTTGTAGTCGAAGCGCTTCGGCTTGCGCCAGCCACGGTAGACCTTGCGGCTGGACAGGAAACGCAGTACCCAGCGCAGGATCAGCGGCAGCAGGCCAAGCAGGACGAAGGCGCCGATCAGGCCGGGCGAGAGAATATCGCCGGTCGATTCGATCTGGGCCAGCTGGGTACCGGCGTTGACGTAGACGATGGTGGCCGGCAGCATGCCGACCTGGCTGACCCAGAAGTAAGTCCAGGTGCGGATCGGGGTCAAGGCCATGACCAGGTTGATCATCCAGAACGGAAAAGCCGGCACCAGGCGCAGGGCGAGCAGGTAAAAGGCGCCGTCACGCGCCACGCCTTCGTTGACCGCCTTCAGGCGCTTGCCAAAACGGCGCTGGATGGCGTCGCGAAACAGGAATCGGGCGGCCAGAAAAACCAGGGTGGCGCCGATGGTGCTGGCAAAAGAGACCGCGACGGTGCCCAGAATCACGCCAAACAGGGCGCCGCCGGCCAGAGTGAGCACGGCGGCGCCGGGGATGGACAGGGCGGCCATCAGGATGTAGAGCAGCATATAGCCGGCCAGCATCAGCCCCAGCCGATCCTGGGTCAGGCTGCGCAGGGCTTCGCGCTGCGTCTGAAGCGTTTCCAGGTTCAGGTGTCGGCCTAGATCGAGCGCAAGGAAAGCCGCGATCGCCGCGGCGAAGGCAAGCAGGATCAGCAGGCGGGCGGCGATGCCTTTATTCATGTTGCGAGCGTTTCCGTAGTATCAGACAGTCGGATGACCGTTGCAGGTAGAGCTTGCTTGCGCAAATCAGGCGCGCCGGTCCAGCGGCCAGGCGCCCAGCGTCACGCGCTCGATGCCGGCCAGATCCTTGCGCGTTGCAATCTGCTCGAAGCCGGCGCCGGCAAACAGCTGCTGTATGGGTAGAGCCTGATCATACCCGTGCTCGATCAACAGCCAGCCACCAGGCCACAGAAGGTGCCGTGCTTGTTCAATCAGTCGCCGAATCACGCCCAGGCCATGATCGCCCGCGCTCAAGGCCACATCGGGTTCGAAGCGCAAATCACCCTGGGCCAGGTGGGGGTCGCCGGCCGCGACATACGGGGGATTGCTGACGATGGCATGGAAGCGCCGTTCGGCGACGGGCGCGAGCAGGTCGCCCTGCAACATTTCGACTCGCGGT
>SLJA01000211.1 GCA_007135355.1 Wenzhouxiangella sp. | reverse complement strand
TGCTGCCGAACTACATCGAGCACGATCAGCTGCATTTGCTGTGCGGTCAGGACAAACTCAACATGACCCGTTTGGCCCTGACCCTGTCGGGTTTTGTCAATGGAGTGGCCCAGCGCCACGCCCGCACCACCCGGCAGATGTTTCCCGGCTACCGGATTCGCGCCATCACCAACGGCGTTCATCTGCCGACCTGGGCGCATCCGGCGTTTGTCAGACTGTACAACGAGCACTATTCGGCCTGGGGGTTGGAACCGGAGGCGCTGGGCCAGGCCGACCAACTGCCCGGCACCTTGATCTGGGACGCGCATGCCGAGGCCCGGGAAGATCTGATCCGCATGGTGGCAGAGCACTGCGGTGTGGAACTGGATCCAACCCGACCGATCATCGGCTACGCTCGCCGCATGACGTCCTACAAGCGCCCCGAGTTGCTATTTACCGATTTGGAGCGACTGCGCGAAATTAATCGAAACTACCCATTCCAGGTCGTCCTGGCGGGCAAGGCGCACCATCGCGACGACCAGGGCAAGCGTCATATTCAGAATATCTTCGGCCATATGCGCGAATTGGCCGGAGAGATTCCTGTTGCCTTCATTCCCAACTATGAGGCCTGCGTGGCTTCAAAACTGGTGCCGGGTGTGGACGTGTGGTTGAACACCCCGGTGCCGCCGATGGAGGCATCCGGTACCAGCGGCATGAAGGCGGCTTTGAACGGGGTGCTTAACCTGAGTGTGCTCGACGGCTGGTGGATCGAGGCCTGTCTGGACGGTGTCAATGGCTGGGCCATCGGTGAGGACACCGGCAATGGAGCCGCCCGCGCCAGCGCCGAGGACTTGTACGTCAAGCTAGAGGAGGCTGTGTTGCCTCTGTTCCATACTGATCGTGACGCCTGGATTCGGATGATGAAAAAGTCCATTAGCAAGATAGCTCCAGTGTTCAACTCGCAGCGGATGATGCAGCGCTACGCATCCGAGGCCTACATGCCATTGACTCGCACGTGAGTCTGAACTCCGGTCGTGCGCAAGCGCCGGGTGCGTCGGTGCCGGATTCCTGGTTGCGACCGGCCGGTGTCGATGCGCTGATCGCCGGTCATCACGGCGACCCCTTCGCGTTGCTCGGCTGCCACGCCGCGCCTGACTCAGAGCATCGGATTATTCGGGTCCTGCTTCCGGGCGCGCAATCGGTGCGCGTTGTTGCCAAGACGGGCGGGTTGGAGGTGGAACTGGAAGAGAGCCGTGATCCTGGTTTTTTCACAGCGGTCATTCCGGAGGCGCTGGCAGCCGGTGGCTATCGGCTCAGAGTTCGCTGGGCCGACGGACTCGAACAACATCTGGATGACCCCTACAGCCTGCCGCCGCGCCTGGGCGAGCTGGATCTGCATCTGTTGGCCGAGGGTCAGCACTACCGCGCCTGGGAGGTGCTCGGGGCACGACCGGGCGAACACGCGGGTTTGCGCGGGACTGGATTTGCGGTGTGGGCACCGAATGCTCGGCGAGTCAGCGTGGTGGGTGACTTCAACGCCTGGGATGGACGCCGTCATGCCATGCGCCTGCGTCCCGAATGCGGGATCTGGGAAATCTTTGTGCCCGGCGTGGAGCCCGGCGCGCTCTACAAGTATGAAATTCTGACCCATGACGGTCGGCTGCTACTGAAAGCCGATCCCTACGCGCGCCAGGCTGAATTGCCGCCGGCCACGGCATCCCGAGTCTGGGCCGAAGGCGACTATGTCTGGTCCGACCAGGACTGGCTGGAGCGACGTGAAGCTAGCCAGTCGCGCGAGCGGCCGATCGCCATCTACGAGTTGCATGCCGGCTCATGGCAGCGCCATGCCGATGGTTCCTGGCTAAGCTATCGCGAGCTGGCCGATCGTCTCGTGCCCTACGTGCGCGAGCTGGGTTTTACCCATATCGAGCTGCTGCCGATCAGCGAGCATCCGTTTTCCGGGTCCTGGGGTTACCAGCCCAGCGGTTTGTTCGCGCCCACCGCCCGCTTTGGCACGCCGGATGATTTCCGCCACCTGGTCGACTGTTGTCACCAGGCCGGCATTGGCGTGATCCTGGACTGGGTGCCGGGTCACTTCCCGGACGATGCGCACGGTCTGGAGCGCTTCGACGGCAGCTGTCTGTACGAACACGAGGACGAGCGCCAGGGTCGGCACCGCGACTGGGACACATTGATCTACAATTACGGTCGGCGGGAGGTGCGCAATTTCCTGATCGGCAACGCCCTCTACTGGTTGAAACACTTTCACATCGACGGCCTGCGGATCGACGCAGTGGCCTCGATGCTGTACCTGGACTACAGCCGTGGCCCGGGCGAGTGGATTCCCAACATCCATGGCGACAACCGCAATCTCGAGGCGGTGGAGTTCCTGCGCCGTTTGAACCTGGCTGTTCACGCCGAGTGCCCGGGCGTGTTGATGATCGCCGAGGAGTCGACCTCGTGGCCGCTGGTGTCGCGTCCGCCGGAGCACGGTGGGCTGGGTTTCGGCTACAAGTGGAACATGGGCTGGATGAATGACAGCCTGCGCTATTTCAGCCGTGACCCGGTCTACCGTAGCCATCATCACCGCGACCTGACCTTTGGCTTGCTGTACGCCTTTGGCGAGAATTTCGTACTGCCGATTTCGCATGATGAAGTGGTGCATGGCAAGGGCTCGTTGCTGAACAAGATGCCGGGTGATCGCTGGCAACAGCTGGCCAACGTGCGCCTGAGCCTGGCGTGGCAGTTCTGTTACCCAGGCAAGAAGCTCTTGTTCATGGGCTGCGAGTTCGCTCAAGTGTCGGAGTGGAACCACGACACGGAACTGGACTGGGGCGCGTTGGCCTCTCACGAGCATGCCGGCATCAAACGCCTGGTGGCGGATCTGAACCGGTACTATCGAGGGTTGCCGGCCTTGCATGAACTCGACTGCGAAGGTGGCGGTTTCAGCTGGCTGAGCTGCGATGATGCCGACCAGAACGTGGTCGTGTTCGTGCGTGGTGGGCGCGGGCCCGGGTTTGTCGTCGTTGCCTGCAATTTCTCACCCATGGTGCATCATGCCTACCGCGTCGGTGTGCCGGCGGCCGGGAGCTACCGCGAACTGCTCAACACCGATGCACACGAATTCGGCGGCAGCGGTGTGGGCAATCTGGGGCAGGTCAGCACCGACCCGGAGTCCTGGCATGGGCGCCCGCAGTCGCTGGTGTTGACCCTGCCGCCGTTGGCCGCCATCGTGCTGGCCTCGCCAGATCTTCCCGAGCCGGATGGTCACGCCTGAACCAGAGCCGGTTTTGCAGCTTGGCGCCGCAGTGCTTGAGCGCGGTGTGCGTTTTGCTCTGTTCTCCGAAGTTGCCGAGCGGGTAGAAGTCTGCCTGTTCGATTCGGTCAGCGGCCGCGAGATCGACCGCCACAGTCTGCGCCGGCGTAGCGGCGACATCTGGCACGACACCTTGCCGGGCCTGAGGCCAGGTCAGCACTATGGTTACCGGGTTCACGGACCTTACGAGCCGGACTTGGGGCTGCGCTGCAACCCCCACAAGCTGCTGATTGATCCCTACGCTCGCTGTCTGGCGGGTCGTTTCGAATGGCATGAGGCGGTGTTCGGCTACGAGCGTGGTCACCGGCTTGGCACGGACTCGTTCGACCGCCGCGACAGCGCGCCGTATGTGCCGCGCTGCGTGGTCGAAGCGGCTTCAGCGCCTGCTGATACGCGGCCGCGCCGGGCCTGGCGCGATACCGTGATCTACGAGATGCATCTCAAGGGCCTGACCCAGGCCTGCCCCGATGTCCCGGACAAACTGCGTGGTAGTCCCGCTGCGCTGCTGCAGCCGGCCGTGCTGGAGCATATTCGGCGCCTGGGCGTGACCGCCGTCGAACTGCTGCCGCTGCAGTACTCCATTTCCGAAGAGCCGCTCATCCAGCGCGGACTGTCCAACTTCTGGGGCTACAACCCCTTGGTGTGGATGGCACCGGATGGTCCTCGGCTGGGTGTGGAGCACCTCGGAACTCTGGCGGAGCTGGTGAGCGGCCTGCATGAGGCCGGACTCGAGGTGCTACTGGATGTGGTGTTTAACCACAGTGCCGAGGGTAACGAAACCGGGCCGACGCTGTCGCTGCGCGGCATCGACAACCGCAGCTACTACCTGCTCGATCCCGAGCGGCCGGCGCGCTACCTCAACTACTCCGGCTGCGGCAACGCCCTGCGCTGCGGCCATCCGGCCGTGGCCCGACTGGTCGTGGACAGCCTGCGCTGCTGGGCTCAGGAAACCGGCGTTGATGGTTTTCGTTTCGACCTGGGGGCCGGGCTATTGCGCGCCGGTTCAGGTCAGCCGGACGGTGACTATCTGATGGGGGCGATCATGAACGATCCGCTGCTCTCAAGCCTCAAGCTGATCGCCGAGCCTTGGGATTTGGGGCCTGGCGGTTATCGCCTGGGTGATTTTCCGGCTGGCTGGAGTGAATGGAACGATCGCTTTCGACGCACGGTGCGGCGGTTCTGGACCGGGACGCCGGGCCTGGTCGGGGATCTGGCGACGCGGTTGGCCGGCTCGGCTGACCTGTTCAGCCACCGGCGCCGCCGGCCCTCGGCCAGTATCAACTTTGTCACCAGCCACGACGGCTTTACGCTGCTCGATTTGGTCTCTTACCTGGAGCGTCGCAATGGCGCCAACGGCCATGTCGAACCCGATGGCGAGGCCTGGAATGACAGCGTCAATTGTGGAGTTGAGGGCCCCAGTACCGATGCCGATGTGCTCGGGCGTCGTCTGCGGGCGCGTCGCAATCGCCTGGCGACGCTGCTGTTGGCTCGTGGGGTGCCGATGCTGTTGGCCGGCGATGAACTTGGCAATAGCCAGCAGGGCAACAATAATGCGTATTGCCAAGACAACGTTATTGGCTGGGTGGATTGGCGCGGCCGCGGCGATGCCGACCTGGACTTGCGCGCTTTCGTTGCCCGTTTACTGCAGTTGCGGCGTGACTTGGCCTGGCTAAAGTGTGATCATTTCATCGAAGGGGATGGTCGGCGCAGTGACGCGCCGAGTCTGGCGTCCGAGTATGCGCTGCGTTGGCTCACCGCTGATGGCCAGCTCATGACGTTCGCCGATTGGCAGGAGGAGCGAGCCATGAGTCTCATTTGTGAAATGACAGACGGGCAGCAGCCTGTCCGCCTGCTGTGGATTTTGCATGCTGGATCGGAAGAACTGGCCTGTCGATTGCCGGCGCTTTCGTCCGGCCTTTGGTGCTGTCGTCTCGATACGGCCAGTGCTGACGGATTTCCTGACGCGCGACTTCCGCCGGGCGCTGATCAGATCCAGGTCGCGGCGCAGTCGGTCATGCTGCTGGAGGCGCTGCCATGAAAGGAGATGCTCTGCGACAGCGTGCAAGCCGGCAGGGGATTGCCGACGGTTACCATGACATTCATGGCCAATGGCATGCGGTCAGTGATGCCAGCCTTGAGCATTTGCTGCGCGCTTTGGGTGCGGAGAAACCGGCGCCTGCAGCGCCGCCGCAATCCGATGGCAGCTGCCATCTGCCCCCGGCCATGGCCGAGGGCGGTAAGCTGTGGTCCCTGAGTGTCCAGCTCTATGGTCTGCGCTCGGAGCGTAACTGGGGAATTGGCGATTTCAGCGATCTGGCCGAGCTTGCCGAACAGGGCGCGCGGGTCGGTGCCGCCGCCGTGCAGCTCAACCCCCTGCATGCATTATTCGGCGCGCGGCCGGCGCATTGTTCACCCTACGCGCCGTCCAGCCGCCTGTTTCTTAACCCGCTTTACATTGATGTTGAAGCCATCGATGAACTCAAGTATTCGGAAACGGCTCAGCGCCTGATCGAGCAAGAAGCTTTCCAGGAGCGATTGCACGCCCTACGCAAAGCTGATCGGGTGGATTATGCGGCGGTTGCGGCGCTCAAGATGCCGGTGTTGCGTTTGCTGTTCGGCGAGTTTGTTGATCGTCACGCCCGCCGCACCACGGAGCGCTTTGCCGAATTTGCGGCGTTTCGGGATCGGGCCGGTCGGGCGCTGATGGATTTTGCGCTGTTCGAGGCGTTGGAACGCCGTTTGATCCGGACTCATCCGGACGGTTGGGCCAGCTGGCCGACGTCCTGGCGTAACCGTGACCCGCACGCCTGCCGCGATTTTGTCAAACGGCATCCGCTCGAGATCCTGTTTCCCATGTACCTGCAGTGGTTGACCCGGATGCAGCTGGAGCAGGCCCAACAACGTGCGGTCGCGGCCGGCATGTCGATCGGCTTGATTGCCGATCTGGCCGTGGGCGTGGACCCGACCGGAGCCGATGCCTGGCGAGATCGCGACTTGCTGGCCATGGATGCCGAGATTGGCGCGCCGCCGGATGCTTTTGCCGCCGAAGGCCAAAGCTGGGGGCTGCCGCCATGGCGACCGCGGGCGCTCGCCGCGCGGGCTTATCAGCCTTGGCGCGAGCTATTGGATGCCACGATGTCCGCGGTCGGTGGCCTGCGCATTGATCACATCATCGGCTGCGAGCGCCAGTTCTGGGTGCCACGTGGCGCCAGCGGCCGCGATGGCGCTTATGTCGCTTACCCGCGCGAGGCGCTGCTGGCCGTGCTGGCCGAGTGCAGTCAACGGCACAACGCTCTGGTGATTGGCGAGGATCTGGGTACCGTGCCTGAAGGTTTTTCCGAACGCCTGGCCGACGCTGCCGTTCTGTCGACCCGGGTGCTGCGCTTCGAGCGCTACCCCAGCGGCTTGTTTCGGCGTCCGTCGACCTATCCGGAATTGGCCTGCGCCTGTGCCGGAACGCATGATCTGCCGCCGCTGGCCGCGTGGCTGGAGGCGGGCCCGGCCGAGCCCGACGACGAACGCTTCCTGCTGCAGGCCGCCCTGGTTGATGCCGGCACCGAGCCGCTCTCCGAGGGTGTCGAAGACCGCATTGCCGCGGTGCACGAGTTCCTGGCCGCCAGCCCGTGTTGCCTGGTGCTGGTGCAGCTTGAGGACATCCTGGCCGAACGCGAACCCGCGAATCGACCGGGCACGGGTCCAGAGCAACCGAACTGGCAGCGCAAGTACGCGCTGAGCGTGTCGGAGCTGGATGCCTGCCCCGCCTGGCAGCGCACCGCCGATGTGTTTCGCCGGGCTGGTCGCGCCTAAGCCGGCCGACCACAGCGCCTGCCGTCAGCCTGCGCGCGCCAAGGGTACCCGCTTCAAGCGCAAGGCATTGCCGACCACGAACAGGCTGGAAGCCGCCATGGCCGCAGCCGCCAGCATGGGCGAGAGCAGCAGTCCGAAGGCAGGGTAGAGTACTCCGGCCGCGACCGGGATCAGCGCGGTGTTATAGGCGAAGGCCCAGAACAGGTTTTGGCGAATGTTGCGCAAGGTGGCGCGCGACAGCGCAATCGCCTGGGGCACTTTGCTCAAGTCACCCGCCATCAGCACCACGTCGGCCGACTCAATGGCGACATCCGTGCCGGTGCCGATGGCGATGCCGACGTCGGCCTCGGCCAGGGCCGGGGCGTCGTTGATGCCGTCGCCGACGAAGGCGATGCGGCCGTGTTTTTCCCTAAGCCTTTGCACCGCCTCGACCTTGCCGTCCGGGAGCACTTCGGCGATCACGGTGTCGATGCCCAGTTCCTTGGCGATGGCCTCGGCCGTGGCCTGGCGGTCGCCGCTGATCATGGCCACTTTCAGTCCCTGTGCGTGCAGGGCGTCGATGGCCTCCGGCGTGGACACCTTGACCGGATCGGCGATGCCGAAGACGCCGGCCAGTCGACCATCCACCGCGACCAGCACCGGCGTGCGCGCCTTGGTCGAAAGCGCTTCAACCGCGTCCGCCGCTGTTTCGGTGTCGACATCGGCCTGGCCCAGCCAGCCTCGGGTGCCGATATGGACGCGATGGCCCTCGACGCAGGCGGACACGCCATGACCTGACTCGCTGCGGAAGTCCTCTGCTGCGCTGATTTCGATCTTCTCCTGGCGCGCGGCGCTCACGATGGCGTGCGCCAGCGGATGCTCGGAGTCCTGCTCCACCGCTGCCGCCAGCGCCAGCAGGCGACGCTCGTCCAGCTCACCCAGGACGACGATGTCGGTGACCTCCGGACGGCCCTCGGTCAGCGTGCCGGTCTTGTCCAGTGCGACCACGCGCACCGACCTAAGCTGCTGCAGGGCATCGCCGCCGCGAAACAGCACGCCGTTTTCGGCCCCGCGTCCGGTGCCGACCATGATTGAGGTCGGCGTGGCCAGGCCCATGGCGCACGGGCAGGCGATGATCAGCACGGCCACGGCGTTGACCAGGGCGAAACTCAGTGCGGGTTGGGGTCCGAAGATCAGCCAGACCACGGCCGTGGCTGCCGCGATACTCATGACCGCCGGTACGAACCAGGCGGTGACCCGGTCGACCAGGGCCTGAATCGGCAGTTTGGCGCCCTGCGCTTTCTGCACCATGCGCACGATCCGGGCCAGCACGGCGTCAGACCCTAAGTCAGTCGCGCGGATGACCAGCAGCCCGTTCTGGTTGACCGTGCCGCCGACGACCTTGTCGCCGGGGTTGCGGCGCACCGGCTCCGGCTCGCCGGTCAGCATGGACTCGTCGACCCGTGACTCGCCGTCGATCACTTCGCCATCCACGGGTACGGTCTCACCCGGCCGCACCCGAACGCGGTCGCCGCGGCGCACTTCATCAAGCGCGATCTCGATCGTCTGGCCATCGCGCTCGACCCGTGCGGTCTTGGCCTGCAACCCCAGCAGGCGCTCGATCGCCGCGCCAGTTCGGCTCTTGGCCCGCGCCTCCAGCAGGCGGCCGAGCAGGATCAGGGTGACGATCACGGCGGCCGGCTCGTAGTAGACCTGGGCCGTGCCTTCGGGCATGACCCCGGGCGCGAAGGTGGCCACGACCGAGTAGGCCCAGGCGGCACCGGTGCCCAGGGCGACCAGCGAATTCATGTCCGGATGACCGCGCACGAGGTTGGGCAGACCGATGCGGAAGAACATCAGGCCGGGCCCGAACAACACGATGGTGGTGAGCACGAACAGCAGCAGATGCAGCTGGAAAGTGCCGAAGGTGGCGTGAATCCAATGGTGCAGCGGCGGGATGAAATGCCCGCCCATTTCCAGCAGGAAGACCGGGATGGTCAGAGTCAGTGCGAGGAGGAACCGGCGCTTGAGGCTATGCATTTCGGCTGTACGGCGCTCGTCGCGAGCCGCCTCGCGGTCGCCGTCGGGCAGGTCCGCCGTATAGCCGGCCCGCTCGACCGCCGCGCGCAGCTCCGAGCCGGACACCGCGCCTTCAACAAACTCCACGCGTCCTTCCGAGGCGGCCAGGTTGACGCTGGCCGACAGCACGCCCGGCAGCGCCAGCAGCGCCTTTTCGACGCGCCCTACGCAGGACGCACAATGCATGCCGTAAATGGCCAGGCTGACCTCGTCCATGTGCACCGGGAAGCCGGAGCGCTTCAAGTGCTCGACCAGGTCCGACAGCGCCTGTCCGGAGGGCCACTCCAGGTCGACCCGCTTGCCGGCCAAGTCGACGCTGATTTCGCTGGCAGCGGTGTCTCCCAGCGCCTTTTCCAGGCGCCGGACGCAGCCGGCGCAATGCAGGTTGTCGACGCCGAGGTTCAGATGCATGGAGGTTGAGTACAGTTCAGATGATTGATGCGCCAAACTCTAACAAACAAAAAGGCCGACCACACAAGATGGCCGGCCTCATGTCGCTGCGCGGCGAGCGCTTGGCGCTCACCGCTCGCCGGGTTGAGATTACAGAAACAGCGTGGTGGTCTGCTGCTGGGTGCGCACCGGCGCCATCTTGCCGCTGTAGGGGCAGCTGCCGCGGCGAACCGCGTCCATGACTTCCCGCTGCTCATCGGTAAGCACATCGCGAATTTCAGCGCGCAGCGCCATGCGCAGCTCGCGCCACTGCTGCATGGTTTCCGGGGCGTGTCCGCCGTTGGTGACCGACCAGTCCAGAGCATCCACCTGGTCGCGGAACGCGCTGCGCAGGTTCTGAATCTCCCGCTGCTGTTCCTGGCTCAGATCGAGCTGACTCAGCACCGGGTGGGAACTCGGCTTGGCCGCCAGCGGCCCGGCCAGCAGGACAATCGCTGCCAGGGCCGACAGGATGACAATGAGATTCGCGCTAAACAACTTTCGCATGGCAAAACTCCGTAGGTGACTGAGGCGATAGTTTAAGGATTGGTCGTGATCGGCCCGTCAGACCGCACCCGCGGTTTCAAAGTTTCCGCGCCAGGGTTTCCGCGCCAGGCGCAGCCTTCCTATACTGATCAACATGCCGATCAATCCCCCGCCGCCCGCATGCTGAGCTATCGCCATGGATTTCATGCCGGCAATCCGGCCGATGTGTTCAAGCACGCCGTTGTGATCGCCCTGGTGCGTGCGCTGCAGGAAAAGCCGCGCGGCATCCAGTTTGTCGATACCCATGCCGGACCCGCTCTTTACGATCTGAGCAGCGCCATGGCGCAGAAGAACCGAGAGCATGAGGCGGGCATCGCGCGCTGGTGGTCGACGGCAACTTCCGACCCGGTGATGGCCCCCTACCTGGAGCTGGTGCGCGGCTTCAACCCGGACGGTGAACTTCGCCACTACCCTGGCTCGCCGATGATCTTCAAATCCCTGCTGCGGCCCAACGACCGCCTGGTGCTGTGCGAGCTGCACCCGGCCGAGCAGCAGGCGCTGCAGAGCCGGTTTGCCGGCGATCGCCAGGTCAGCATCCGCTGCGGCAATGGCTATGCCGAGATAAGCAAGGTGCTGCCGCCGCCCGGCGGGCGCGGCCTGGTCCTGATCGACCCGCCGTGGGAGCTCAAGAGCGAGCGCGAAGATCTGCTTGCTGCCCTTGAGTCGGCGCTGAAGCGCTACGCCCACGGCGTCTACGCCATCTGGTATCCGCTGATCGAAGGCCGCGAACTGGCGCTGGAGCAGATGCCCCGGCACCTTGGCCTGGACGGCGAAGCCTGGCTGGATCTGCGCGTCGAGTTCACGCCCGAACAGTGCCTGGGCCGTATGTACGGCTGCGGCATGGCCCTGATCAACTGCCCCTACCGGG
>SLJA01000017.1 GCA_007135355.1 Wenzhouxiangella sp. | reverse complement strand
TTCACCGTCGGGCTGGGATCGGCGCATGTGAATCCAGCAGCGATGCGCGCGCGCATGGCGGATGATATTGGTCACCGCCTCACGGATGACCAGGGTGAGCACGGCTTCGGTTTGCGCATCCAGGGCCAAAGCCTCGTCCATGCGCAACTCCAGGTCCACGTCCGCGCTGGTCAGGGCCAGTCGGGCCTGCTCCAGTTCGGCGCTCAGGCTGCGCTCGCGATAGCCGGCGATGGCTTCGCGTACCTCGTTTAAGGCGCTGCGCGCGCTTTTTTCCACCTCGGCGATTTCCGCCCGGGCGCGGGCCGGATCGCGCTCGAACAATTTACCGGCCAGCTCGCTTTTCAGCACGATCAGCGACAAGCGATGGCCCAGCACGTCGTGCAGATCGCGCGCGATGCGCTCGCGTTCGGCCACTCGCGCGAGCTGGCGGACTTCGGATTGCGACAGGCGCAAGGCCGCATTGCGACGGCCTTGTTCGGCAAAGTGGATGTTGGCAGCACCGACGATGAGGGTTGCCAACAGGCCTGGCAGCCAGAAGCCGAAATGCGGCTGGAACAGTAAGGCCGTCAGCGCAATCATGACCAGCAAGCCCAGAAGGACGGTCCAGGCCTGACGCTGCGGCCCGACCAGCATGGCAAAGGCACCGGCAAAAACGAAGAAGGCGCTGGCGCCGATATTGAAGGCTGCCCAGACAACGCCCAGGGCGGCCAGCGCCAGGATATGCAGCAGTGCTGCTCGGCCATTGCGGCGGAAGCCGCTGAAATACAGGCCCAGGAACAGCAGGGTGCTGATTGAGGCCAAGGCCAACTCCGTGGCTTCGGCGGGCGCGAAGATGAAGCGCAGCCAGAAAAATCCGAAATACACCAGCCACAAGTACGGCGCCCAGCCGACTTCGGCTTCCGGCGGCAGCAGCCAGTGGTGCAGGGCGCGAATGCGGCTCGACAGGCTCATTCCAGCCGGGCCTCGATCAGCTCGAAGGAGAACTCGCGTGGCGTACCGATGGCAAACACGCCCAAGGCCTGAAACTGGGCGCGATCCAGACCACCCAGTACGCTCAGATCGGCTTCCAGGGCTGCGCCGTCGCCGCTTGCGACCAGCGGGAGCTGCTGGCTCTGCGAGGTTTCCGGCGTGGCGCCGCTGAACACCATGGCCATCCAGGGGCCGCCCTCACCGCGAACTCGCACGACCAGACGTGAGCGCTCGCTCATGTCGACCGGGCTCATGAAGGGCTCGCCAGCCGACCACATGATGCCGGCGTACGGAAAGGCGAAGCCGGGCGCGAGTTCGCCCTCGGCCCGAATCTGGCCTTCATCTCGCCAGGCGATCTGCGCCTGCGAGCGCCCATTCATGAAGCGATCATCGGATGTCATCCAGCGCCCGATTTCTTCGGCGGAGAGCAAGTCCGTGGCCGCCCGCGCCGGCGCACCGGCGCCGATCGGTTCGGGCAAGGCCGCGTCCAGCCGCACCGGCAGGCCGTTTTTCCACACGGCAGCAATTTGGCGCGTGGCGCGGATATCGGCTTGAACGTCGCCGTTGACCAGCAGCAGGTCGGCGCGGCAGCCCGGCGCGATGCAGCCGCGACCGGCCAGGCTGAAGCGTTCTGCCGGCAACAGTGTGGCGCTGTGCAGGGCTTGTGCCGGGCTCATGCCGGCCTCGACCAGAAACACGAGCTCCTCGTGCACGCTGAAGCCGTGTGCCGTGCCGGGGTTGGGCGCGTCACTGCCGGCCAGTAGCGGAATGCCCGCCGCGTGCAGGGCGCGCACGTTGTCCCGGCTGCGCTCAAGGATGGCCTCACCATTGGGCACGCTCCAGCCGCCGCCGCGCAGGCTGGCGCGCTGCTCGTCGCTGAACCGATCTGCCGCGTCGTTTTCGGCCAGCAAGGCATCCACGTCGAAGTAGTTGGCCACACCCGCCATGACAACGGTCGTCGGCACCACGAACACGCCGCGCTCGCTCGCCAGGTGCAGAAACTCTGCTGAGGCCGGCCGATCGGCGAACACATGGACCAGACCGTCGACGCCGGCCGCGACCGCCATGATGGCGTCAGCCTCCATGGAGACGTGAGCCACCGCCAACAGTCCACGGGCATGGGCCGCTACTACCAGGGCGCGCACCGTGGCCTCGTCCAGGGTCGGCCGCTGCATGCCGAACAGGCGCCCCGGCTCGATCACGATCTTGATGAAGTCCGAGCCTTCGGCGATGCGCGCTTCCACCCAGGCTTCGGCCTGGTCCGGTGAATCCACAGTCGGGATCGAAATGCCGTACTGCGTGCCGTGACCGCCGCGAGCGGTGGCCAGCACACCGGCCGAGTACAGATCGGCGAGGCGGTATTGATCGGGGCGCTCGCGCTGTTGGCGGGTTTCCGGCAGCAGGCTGGGGATGGTGAACATGTCCAGCATCGTGGTCACGCCAAAGCGCAAGGCATCGGCCTGGGCTTGGCCAAAGCTGTGCGTGTGGGCGTCGATCAGGCCGGGCAGCAGGGTCTGGCCGATGGCTTCAAGGCGTGGGACATCGGCAGTTGTCGCCAAATCTGGACCCACGGCTGCAATCTGACCGTCGCGAACGACGACATCCACGCCGTCAAGAAAGGCCTGGCCGTCGAACACCCTGGCGCCGGTGATAACAAAGCCCTGTGCCGCCGGTGGTGTTGCCGCCGCATGCTCAGGCGTGGGCAGCGCCAGGATCAAGCCGGTGAGAGCCAGGACTGCACAAACAGTGATGATCAGTGCACGCATGGTTTCAGACTCCCTTGAATCGCCGCCAGGCCACAGCGGCCAGGACAGCGCTGAACA
>SLJA01000003.1 GCA_007135355.1 Wenzhouxiangella sp. | reverse complement strand
TTCCAGTTGCTCGGCCAATGCCTGGCCATTGCTGACGATGGTCCGGCCGCTGTTGTAGTAAACATGCAGCGGCAGAAAGCCGGCCGTCTCGTGCACAAGCCGAGGCAGGTCGGCGCGCTCGTGGCCGTCGTCAGCCGGTGTCCAGTGGTGGTCGCTCATGCACAGGCCGTGCAGGAAAATCGCGACTCTGGGGCACGCATCTGGAAACTGTGCGGCCAGGTGCATCGGGTCGTTGACGAGCGCTGTCCCGGCGTAGCGCAGTTCCATCCCGAGGGCCAGGGGGTTGCTGGTGGCTTCCAGGTGATCGCCCAGCACGCCGTTGAGCACGGCCAGGGCGCGATCGCGCTGCGGCGTGGACGGCGCTGACGGCAGTCGCGACACAATCTGGCGAAAGACCAGGTCGGTGGTCGAGCCGACCAGTCCGGTAACGCCGTGGATCGAGCGATAAACCAGCCCGGTGATGCCGCGCGTGCGCTTGTTGCTTGAAGGTAGCGACGGCCCGGAAACCCGGCCGATGGCATAGTGCAGTTCCTCGACCAGTGCGGTCGTCCCGACCACGCCGTCCACCGCCAGGCGGCTGAGGCCGTGCAGGTCGGCGGCGTGAAAGTGCGCGTTCTTGCTCAAATGGAGTGCTCGATTCGCGGACGGGGGCAGGGGCGGGCAGGGCGTAACAATTTTTGATCATGACCGCTTTGCCCGGTCAAAGCAAATCATGGGCATTGCTTCTATACTCGTTTTGTCCTGACCGAGAAATTCAGCCCATGGCAAGTTCGCGAATCCCGATATTGATCATTTTGGTCGTTATGTCCGTCCTGCTGTCCGCCTGCGGTCCATCCGAAACGCCCGATCCAGCCGATCCGGATTCGGCCGCGGTCGATGCGCCGGTTGAACAGTTGGTCATTCGCGGCGAGATGTACTATCTGGAACGGATTGCTCTGCCGCCGGACAGCGTGGCGCTGACCGAGCTGAGGCTGGCCGATGCGGTTTATGGTGAGTTGCTGGCCGCCGCCAGCGAGGACCTCGGCACCCGACAGGTGCCGATCGACTTTGAATTGGCGGTGGACCCCGCGGACCTGCCGGAAACCGGGTCATTCGAGTTCCGCGCCGGCATCCGCTCGCATCCGGGCCCGTTGCGGGTGACCGAGGCTGTCGACATCGAACTGCGCTCAGGCCAGATCGATCTGGGTTCGCTGCGCCTGAGACCCGTGCCGGAAGTGGCATTCGGGGTCCCCTATGCCTGTGCCGAGCAGGGCGTCGTCTTCGGTGCCCTGGGTGATGATCACTTTCTGGTCATCAACGGCGAAGTGTTGACACTCGAGTCTGCCGTCTCGGCCTCCGGTGCTCGCTACCAGGCGGTTGACGGCAGCGAAACCGAGTTCTGGAGCCGAGGCGACGAGGCTATGGTGACCGTCAACGGTCAAGTGCTGCCCGATTGCGAGCGCTTGCGCGCGCCATCATTGCCGCTGCGCGCCCTCGGCCATGAACCCAGCTGGCTGATCCTGATCGACGATGAAGCCATTTCCCTCAATCTCGACTTCGGCGCCCGCCAGATCGATTTTCCGGCCGTGGCGCCGGAAATCAGCGCCGGCGGCTTTCGTTATGTGACCGAGGCCGATGACAGCCGCCTGACCCTGGTGCTGGACCGTCAGGCCTGCAACGACACCATGGCCGATGTGGCCTACCCGCTGCGCGCCCGTTTCACCCTGGACGGCGATGCCCGGGTGGGCTGTGCGGGGGCCCCGATCGACGTCTTGACCGGTGGTGAGTGGTTCATTCAGCGTATTGGAGATGCCGAGGTGGTGCCGGGCACACAGCCGACCATTGAGTTTCGCATCGAAGACGGAGAAGCCCGATTCTCCGGGATGGCCTCCTGCAACCGCTACATGGGTCGTTTCCAGCTGACCGGCGAGGGTCTGTCCCTGAGCCCGGCGGCCAGCACCCTGATGGCCTGCGCCGATGAAGAGCAGGCCGTGCAGGAGCGTCGCCTGACCGGCTTGCTGGGCGAGGTTTACGGTTTTGGCGTCGATGAAGAAGGCCGGCTGGTCCTGCGCACCGGCGGTGGGGCCATCGTCGCGACTCGTTGAGGATTTGGGGTAAAAGGCATCACGCAGAGGCGCGGAGACGCAGAGCGCGCAGAGAAGAAACTTGAGGCAGGCTGTCTGGGTGCGGTTTCCCACCATTCTGGATACTTGGAGCCGCGCCGCAAGGCCTGAGTGCTAAGCTTTTGCCGCGGGTGGGGCCATCATCGGCCGGCGCTGAAAATTCTCAGCGACCGCTGTTTTTTGTCTCGCTGCCGGAAGGGATGCTTTGGTCGGTCCCCTGGGCACTGCCCGGCCCTCCACCCTGAGGTGGCTCGGCGCTCGTGGCATTGGGGTCACGGCGTCGCGGTTCGGGGCGGGCGCCCTGGTTCCATGAGCCCATGCCGGGGCCGCGGCGGCCGCCGTTTATGAGACGCTGAATCAGGCGAGCAATGACAAGCAGCGAAATGACTCTGCGCATGGCGTTGAAATATCCTTTTATTTCGTGAGCAGATCCTGTTGCTCCGTGGGCTCGGGAGGATCGAACAGCCGCACTTTTTTCCCGCCGTGAAAAACCAGTTTGAACTCGCTGCGGCTGACGGGAACGTACAAATCATTGCCGCCAATCTCGACCTGGGCACCCTCAGTGACCGCATAGCCGTGCTCATCGACCCGTACGACCATAGTAGCCTTTGATCCAGTATGGCAGATGGTCTTAAGTTCCTTCAAGTCGTCAGCCCAGGCCAGCAGGTAGCGGCTGCCTTCAAACAATTCTCCGCGGAAATCGGTGCGCAG
>SLJA01000274.1 GCA_007135355.1 Wenzhouxiangella sp. | reverse complement strand
CCTGGATGGGCTGGCAGGTGCTGCCGGTCATCATCGTGCTGGCATCGCTGGTCGGTGCCATCGTTGGCATCCTGATGATGATCATCGCCCGCCGCGGCAAGGATATTCCGATCGCCTTTGGGCCCTACCTCGCCGCGGCCGGGTTCATCGCGCTTCTTTATGGCACCGAGTTGATCGAATTCTGGTTGTATCCGTAGTCTTTGCCCTTTGCCTCGACTTCAATCAGCAAAAACCACGCGGTCCTTGCCCTGCGCCTTGGCCTGGTACATGGCCTGATCGGCCCGCGCCAGCCACTCCGGCCAAGACTCTCCCCGACGCGCAAAAGCCACCCCGAACGAGACCGTAACCGGACCGTCTTCCAGCTCCAGCGGCTGACGCAGCGCTTCCTGCAGCTTTCGCAGGAGTACCTCGGCACCGGCGCGGTCGGTGTTATCCAGCAACAACACAAACTCTTCGCCGCCCAGACGATAAAACTGGTCGACCCGTCTGGTTTGCGCCATGACCGTGCGCGTCAGATTGACCAGCACGCGGTCTCCGACCTCATGACCGTGGAGATCATTGATCTGTTTGAAATCATCCAGATCCATCACCACCAGCGCCTGCTGCTGGCCAGGCGATGAGATTCTCATTGCGCGCTCCAGATGGCCGACCAGGGCACGTCGATTGAGCGCGCCGGTCAACGCGTCCTGCTCGAGCATCACGTTCAGGCGCTCGCGGTGGAAGTCGGTATGGATGACGAAAAACATGCTGAACGCCGCTACCAGGGTCAGGGAAGCGGCAAAGCTCAGCGTTTCAGCCAATGTGGGGTCCGGCGGCGCCGCGAACAGGACGATCCCGATCATGACCAGATTGACAGTCAGCGCGAAGCGCCATCGGGTCAGCATGAAGTTGGCCACCACGGTTGGATAAATCCAGTGGGGTGGCTGACCGACCCCGATCACCATGTACAGTAGGACCAGGCTAATCCCCACCACGACGGCTCTGAGCGCCACTTCGGTTCGACCGCTGAGCCAGGCAAAGGCAAAAACACTGAGCAGAAATACGATCAGAACGCCATTGCCGAGGGCAGCGGCAAAGCTGCCGCTGGCCAGGCGATAAATGAAGAACGGTAGCAGGGCGAGCACCGACACAGCGGTAAACACGGCCATCAAAGCGAGGTTGAAGTCCCCGCTCAGGCGCGTTCGGAATGAGCCCGGCCAATCGGCCATGGCCGACTGACGCTTCGGGGGACTGGACATGGATTGACGAAGCCCTGATTCATTTTGCTCATTAATTGACCAATTGTAGCCAAAAATGACAGAACGACGTCACGCCATCGCCACCCGCTGGTCCACGGACTCTCCTTCGCCGACAAACAATCGGCAAGCGCGATCGTCGACGGGCAAGCGCGGATAGCCGGTGCTGGTCAGGAACTGATCGAAGCGCGCCTGGTCCGCCTCCGGCACCAGGAAGCCGGCCAGCACGCGCCCGTAGGCCGCGCCGTGATTGCGGTAGTGAAACAGGCTGATCGACCAACGCCCGGCCAGCACCTCCAGGAACTGTTCCAGCGCGCCGGGCCGCTCCGGGAACTGGAAGCGGTACAGCACCTCACGCTCGGGGCTGGCGCAGCGCCCGCCGACCATGTGGCGCAGGTGATCTCGGGCCAACTCGTTTTCGGTCAAGTCAGTAACCGGAAAGCCGAGATGTTCCAGCCGACGATACAGATCGCGCCGACGCTCGCGCCCGCCGCCCATACGCAAACCAACAAACACATGGGCCTCGTCAGGCGAGGAGAAGCGATAGTTGAACTCCGTCAACTCGGGCCGGCCCAGGGCGCGGCAGAAATTCAGGAAACTGCCGGGGCGTTCAGGGATGGTGGCGGCAAAAAGAATCTCTCGACCTGCCCCAATTTCAGCCCGCTCGACCACGTGTGCCATGCGCTCGAAACTGATGTTGGCACCGGAGTTGATCGCCACCAGCTGCTCACCGCGGCCGCCCTCGTCAACCCAGCGCTTCAGACCCGCCACGGCCAGGGCTCCGGCCGGCTCGATCACCGAGCGGGTGTCAAGGAAAACATCGTGCACCGCAGCGCAGATCTCGTCAATGGACACGGCCAGCATCTGGTCGATCAACGGGGCTGCGATGCGATAAGTCCAGTCACCCGCCTTGCGCACGGCTGCGCCGTCGGCAAACAAGTTGACCGCGCCGATGTCGACCGGCCCCCCAGCTTTCATCGCGGCGGCAAAACTGGCCGCGCCCTCGGGTTCGACGCCGATGACTTGGGTCTGCGGCGACAACGCTTTGATTGCAGCGGCCACCCCGGCCAGCAACCCGCCCCCGCCCACCGGCACAAAGATTGCGTCCGGCGGGTGCGGACACTGGCGCAGGATCTCGGTCGCGACCGTCCCCTGGCCGGCAATCACATCCGGGTCATCAAAAGGCGGAATAAATACGGCGCCAGCGTCTTGACACAAAGTGACCGCCTTGGCCTGCGCGGCGTCGTAACTGTCGCCGTGGACGATGACCTCCGCACCCAGGCGACGCACGGCATCAATTTTGATTGCCGGTGTGGTGCGCGGCATCACCACGGTCGCCTTGACTCCCATGCGCTGGGCCGCCACGGCGATGCCCTGGGCGTGGTTTCCGGCACTTGCCGCCACGACCCCGCGCGCGCGTTCCGCCGCGCTCAGGCGGGCCATGCGTGCGTAGGCGCCCCGGAGCTTGAACGAAAAAACCGGCTGCAAATCCTCGCGTTTCAACCACACCGAGCGGCCAAGCTGCTCGCTGAGCAGGGGGGCCGAGTCCACCGGCGTCTCCCGCGCCACCTCGTGCACGGG
>SLJA01000317.1 GCA_007135355.1 Wenzhouxiangella sp. | reverse complement strand
CAAGCACGGATATGTCGACGCCCCGCGGCTTTACCCGTGGTCCAGTTTTCAATCCTGGGTCCAGCGCGGTCATTACGACGAGTCTTGGGGCCAGACCGAACCCACCACCGCCGCCGGGTTGAATTACGAGTGAAAAGCCGACCGGACACCGATCGGGCATCGGCCACGGAGGGTGGGGTTGATGTGTCCGGGCGGCTCGGGCATCCAAGGCCCGGTAAGGATTCCGGCCGGCGGATGGATCGGACGTCGGCCGTGGAAGACCGACCTACGCAGGGGCCTCGGCCCGGTTTTCCGGAAGCCGTTAACCGTAACCCGTTTTTCAGCATCGGACGTCGGCCACGGAGGGCCGACCTACGGGGCGCCGAATCCGAATCCGTTCCCAAAATTCCGTAGGTCGGGGTTCCATCCCCGACGTCCGAGTTATCCGGTGGCACGGAGGTCCGGGTTTTTCCCCGTCAATCCCCGATGGCATGATGATCGGGCATCGGGGTTGTTGATACATGGGACGTCGGCCACGGAGGGCCGACCTACGGGTGCCGATCTCCGAACCCGTAACCCGTACCCCGTACCCCGTACCCCGTAACCCGGTAACCCGTAACCCGTAACCCGTACCCCGTAACCCGTAACCCGTAACCCCGAACCCTGAACCCTGAACCCCGAACCCCGAACCCCGAACCCTTCCTCAAAGCCTCTCCGAAATCGTCAACCTCGCCCCCGGTGCTTCGAAAATCGAGATCGGCGCTGTCTGGCCTTGCAGGTCGCCGGGCCGGGGTGTGACGTCGCCGGTCATGGAGACGCGGGCGGTGATGACGATTTCGGGGAAGGTGGAGAGGTTCATGCCTTCGACCATGGCGTCGGCGTCGCTCAAGCCGATGCGGGTGGGCAGGTCGGCGACGGTCATGCGGCGCACGGCCAGCGGGGTGGGCGGGCCGTCGGCGGCGCGGGCGACGACGAAGACGACTTCCGAGCCGCTGAGTCCGTTGATCAGCCCGGGTTCGATGGCCACTTCCACGCCAAAGCTGGGCGCTGAATCGGTTGCTGCCTCGCCGGCACCTTGCATGGGCGGGTGACCGGGTGGAACAGCGGTTCCCGGTGCCAACGGACCGGCGCTGCGGGTGCTGTCATCCATGGGCGGATGACCGGGCGGTACGGTAGCGCCTGGAGCCAGCGGACCGGCAGTGCGTGGGCTGTCGTCCATCGGCGGATGACCGGGCGGTAGCGGCGCGGTGGGATCAACCGGGCCCGGGCGGGTTTGGTCGCCGGTGGTTGGGTGTCCGGGCGGTGCGACGGCACCGGGTGCCAGTGGACCGGCCATGCGCGGCGTGCCCGAATCCATGGGCGGGTGACCCATGGGCAGTTCGGTCTGGTCGGCGCGCAGCGGCGGTGCGGTGCGCGGCGGCGGCATCTCGCCCGGGTCTTCACCAAGGGCCATGCGGGCCTGGGCGATCTGGCCACGAATCGAGTTGTAGACGCTGGAGTTCGGATCGAGCATGGGCAGCAGGCGCTCCCAGAAGGCGATGGCGCGCTGGTAGTTGCCGTCCTGCGAGGCGCCGATGCCCATCAGCCACAGACCTTTTTGATGGTTGGGGTCGACGGTGAGAGCGTCGGCCAGCAGCTGGCGCGATTCGGCCGGCATGCCGGGACGCTGGTTCATGAACATCAGGGTTTCGGCCAGCTCGACCTTGACGAAGGGATTGTCTTCGTCCACGTACAGCGCGCGCCGGAAGGCATGCGCGGCAGCGCCGAATTCCTGCATGTTTTTGTAGGCGATGGCGATGCGCGTCCAGTACTCGGGATTGTCCGGGTCGCGCGCGATGGTGTTGGAGATGCGGATCAGTTCTTCGCGCAGCTCGGTCACCGGCGCATTGACCCGGGTCAGCCCGTCCGGTTCCCCCACTTTGCCGTACATGAAAATGGTGCCGATGGGCACGACCAGCGCCAGCACGGCCATCAGTCCGAAGCCGACGTTGCGCTGGTTGCCCAGGCTATCCAGGCGCGCGCGCAAGGCCTTGCGCCGTTTGGCGTAGTCGGCCGGTTCGAGTTCGTCGATCAGGTCATCGAGCGCTTCGATCTGGCGCTGGACGCGGGCCCGTTCGGGGTTGGCGCTGCGCACCAGCGGCAGCAGGACGAAGAAGATGGCGATGATGACCGCAATGGCCGCGGCGATGAGAAAAGTGGGGGTCATTGCAGAGCCTGACGCCTTTTGTTGATGATGATGAACGCTGCGAGCATGCCGCCGAGCATCAGCAGGATGGGTCCGACCCACAGCAGCAGGGTCTGACCGGTGAAGGGCGGCCGGTAGAGCACGAAGTTCCCGTAGCGGTCGACCATGAACTGGCGAATCTCGGCATCGCTGTGGCCTTCCTGCAGAAAACGCAGCACCAGCATGCGCTTGTCACGCGCCAGCGGGGCGGTGGATTCGACCAGCGACTCGTTCTGGCACACGGTGCAGCGCATTTCGGCGATCAGGGCGCGGAAGCGGCGCTCTTCCAGCGGGCTGCTGAAGGGCAGGATTTCGATCGGCGTCACCATGGCGCCCATGCGACCCCGCTGGACCACTGCTTCGGCGGTGTCCGCATCGACCGGGTGGCTGGCGCGCTCATCGGCCTGGGCCAGTGCCGAGGGCACCAAACCCGGCATGGCCCAGAGCGCGGCCAGGGCCAGCAGCGCGGCCGACAGCAAAATCGTGTGTTGGTGGGGGTGTTTCCGGGTCATTGACCTGACTCTCCGTGATTCCGGCCTCATTATGCCGCTTGCCGCTTTCTCATGCTGACGATGAAGGCGGCAATCAGGCCGAGGAACAGCAAGACAACCGGGCCAGCCCAGATCAACAGACGGTGGCCCGCGAAAGCCGACTGGTAGAGCACGTCCTGGCCATAGCGATCCACCATGGCGTTGCGGATTTCGAAGTCGACACGGTCATCCTGCAGCATGCTGAACACGAACAAGCGCATTTCGCGCGCCTGTGGTGTGGTGGATTCGGCCAGCGACAGCTCCGGGTTGTCGAGGCAGCGCATGTTGCTGACCAGCCCATGAAAGCGGCGTTCCTGGACCGGGCCGCGGAAGGAAAAGCTTTCGATCTGGCCCGCCTGCGCCGCTGGATCGGCCTGTGCCTGCGCGGCCGTGGTAGCGGGACCGAGCACAAGCAGCAGGCCGGCCAGGCCGACCACCATGACGACAGCGGCGGCGGTTGGCCAACGGCTCATAGTCCCGCGTCTCTGCGCATATCGTTGACGCGATTGAGCAGGTCGTCGTAGGAGCTGGAGTCAACCGGGCCGATGTGCTTGTGCCGAATCACGCCGCGGTGATCGATCAGGAAGGTTTCCGGTGCGCCGTAAACGCCCAGGTCGATGGCCGCGAAGCCTTCCTCGTCGTTCATATGCATGGTCCAGGCATCACCAAAGCGCCGAATCCAGGCCAGCGCGTCGTCGCGCTCGTCGCGCCAGTTCAAGCCCACCAGCGGCACCCCGGCCTCGCGACCCATGCGGGTGATGTAGGGGTGCTCGGTGACGCAGGACGGGCACCAGCTGCCCCAGACGTTGAGGATGAAAGGCTGCCCGCGCAAGTCGGCGGTGCTGTAGGTGACCTCGGGCTCGAGCAGGCAGGGCAGGGTGAAGTTGGGCACTTCGCGCCCGATCAGCGGCGAGGCCACTTGACGCCGCTGCTCGGCGGTCGGCAGGCTGACCAGCAGCAGCCAGATCAGCCCGAGAAAGACCAGCAACGGGGCAACCATGCGGATCATGCCGGCTGCGCTCCTTGCGAACCGGCGGGCATCTCGTCTGCGGCGCGGTAGGGCTTCCAGTAGCGCTTGTCGCTGGCCGCGGTCAATGCGCCGAGCGTGACCATGAACGCACCGAACCAGATCCAGCGCACGAACGGGTGGATCTGGATGCGGATGCTCCAGGCGCCGGTGCCGTCGTTGAGCGGCTCGCCCATGGCGATGTAGAGATCGCGCGCAAAGCCGGCCTGCAGGGAGACCTGGGTCATGACCTGCTGGCCGCGATGGTACAGGCGCTGCTGCGGGTTCAGGCGGGTGATCTCGCGATCGCCGCGGTAGACGGTGAAGCGGCCTTCGGTGGCGATCCAGTTCTTACCCTTGACTGGGGCGATTTCTTCCAGGTGCCAGGTGTAGCCGGCCAGTTCGCGGGTGTCTCCGGGGGCGAAGCGCACCGTGCGTTCATAGGTCATGGACTCGACCATGGCCACGCCGATGACGAACACGCCAACCCCGGCATGGGCCAGGATCATCCCGGTCTGGCCGCCGGTCAGGCGCAGGCGGCGGGCCGCTTTTTTCTGATGCCACAGGTAGGCCAGGGCGCCCAGGATCAGCCACAGCCCGCCAATCCAGCCGGTCACGGCACGCAGATTGAACGCGCCCAGCAGCACGGCGATGGCGGTACCGGCGACGATGGCGGCGACGGCGCTGATCGTAAGCGGCGAGACCACCCGCTTGAGATCGTCCTGGCCCCAGCGGGTGAACGGCCCCAGCGGCATCAGCGCGACGATGGGAATCATCATCAGGATGAACATCACACTGAAGTACGGCGGTCCGACCGAAATCTGGCCCCAGCCCATCAGGTCGATCAGCAGCGGATAAAGCGTGCCGAGTATCACCATGGCTGCGGCCACCGTCATGAACACATTGTTGACCAGCAAGGTGGACTCGCGGCTGACGTAGCCGAAGCCCTGGCCGGTCATCACCCGCGGCGCGCGCACCGCGTACAAGGCCAGGGCGGCGCCGGTGACCAGCACCATGTAGCTGAGAATGAACACGCCGCGCTCGGGATCGACGGCAAAGGCGTGCACCGACGTCAGCACGCCCGAGCGGACGATGAAGGCGCCGAGCAGCACGGTGGAAAATGCGGCGATCGACAGCAGGATGGTCCAGGCCGGAAAGGCCCCGCGTTTTTCCGTCACCGCCTGAGCGTGAATCAGTGCCGTGGCGATCAGCCAGGGGATGAACGACGCATTTTCGACCGGATCCCAGAACCACCAGCCGCCCCAGCCCAGCTCGTAGTAGGCCCACCAGGAACCCAGCATGATGCCGGCGCTCAGGAAAGCCCAGGCGGCCAGGGTCCACGGCCGCGACCAGCGCACCCACTCTTTTTGCATGCGCCCACTGAGCAGGCCGGCGATGGCGAAGGCAAACGCCACCGACATGCCGACATAGCCCATGTAGAGCATGGGTGGGTGGATGATCATGGCCCAGTCCTGCAGCAGCGGGTTTAGGTCCTGTCCATCCGGCGGGCCGGGCAGGATGCGGTCGAAGGGGTTGGAGGTGAGGATGGTAAACAGCAAGAAGCCGACCGAGATCATCCCCATAACCGCCAGCACGCGCGCCATGAAATAGTTCGGCAGCACCTTGCGTGACAAAAGCGCCACCGCCAGCATCCAGCCGCCCAGGATCAGCATCCACACCAGCAGCGAACCTTCGTGGCTGCCCCAGGTGGCCACCAGACGGTAATACCAGGGCAGCAGCAGGTTGGAGTTGATCGCCACGTTGATGACGGTGAAGTCGTGGCGCAGGAACGAGGTCGCCAGCGCCAGAAAGGCGGCCAGCAGGAACACGAAGTGCCCGACGACCAGTGACGGCGCCATGTTCATCAGGGCCTGATTGTTGCGGTAGGCCCCCCACAGCGGCAGCGTGGCCAGCAGGCTGGCCAGGACCAGGGCGAGAATCAGGGATATTTGACCAAATTCGGCGATCATGCGGACTGCCTCTCGTGTTCAAGCTTCAAATGAAAAAGCGCCGTCGCTGCAAACCAGCGGCCGGCGCCTGGGTTAAATGTATGTCATATGCCTCTTTTTCGGGCAGCAAAGACATACGCTTGCCGTCGCCGGCCGGCTAGTAGTCGGAACTGGCGTTGCTGCGCGTGGTTGGCATGGTCACCTGGTGCGGCGTGCCGGCCGCTTCCAGCGCTCTGGCCACTTCGTTGGGCATGTAGGTTTCGTCGTGGCGGGCCAGCACTTCACGCGCCTGGAAGACGCCATTGTCAATGCGCCCGTGGGCGATCACGCCCTGGCCCTCGCGGAACAGCGTGGGGAGTAGGCCGACATAGGTGACCGGGATGCTGTGGGCGCCGTCGGTGACTGCAAAGCTGACTTCCATGCTCTCGGGGTCGCGGCTGACGCTGCCCTCGACCACCAGGCCGCCAAGCCGCAGCTGACGTTCATCCGGTAGCGTCTGGGCGTACAGGTCGGACGGGCTGACGAAAAACATCAGGTTGTCCTGCAGGGCCGATAGCGCCACCGCCGCTGCGGCACCGACGCTGAGAACGACAATGCCGACGATGGTCAGGCGTTTCTTACGGGTGGGGGTCATTGCTGTACTCTCCTTGGCTCAGGGCCAACTCTTCCCGGATTTCGGCTTCAAGACGCCTTCTCCGCAATATCGGCTGAAAAATCTGCCAGGCAACGATTATGGCAAAAATCGCGTAGCTCGTCCACACAAAAACCGCGAACTCGAACTGTGGAATCATACACTTGCTCCCAGTTTCCGGCGGATCCAGCCCTTGCGGCGGTCCTGGTCGATCAGTTCGTTACGCGAGCGATCAAGCAGGGCGGCGGTAAACAGCAGCTTGGTCGCCACGATCATCCAGATCAGTGGCGGCTTCATGCTGGCGTCCATGGTCGACTCACCGACAAAGCTGATGCCACGGCCCTGATGCAGGGTAGTCCACCATTCAACGGAAAAATGGATGATGGGGATATTGACCAGCCCGACCAGGATCAGGATGCAGGCCACGCGCGCGCCCTTGCGCTTGTCTTCAAAGGCCGCGTACAGGCCCATGATGCCGAGATAAATGAACAGCAACACCAGCATGGAGGTCAGGCGCGCGTCCCAGGCCCAGAAGGTGCCCCACATGGGCCGGCCCCAGATCGAGCCGGTAGCCAGGCAAATCACGGTGAACGCCGCCCCGATCGGCGCGGCCGCCATGGCCATGATCTCGGTGGTACGGATGCGCCAGACCAGGGCAATCACAGCCAGGATGGACATGACCAGGTAGCCGGCCATGGCCTGCCAGGCCGAGGGTACGTGGATGTAGAGAATGCGGAAGCTATCGCTTTGCTGGTAATCCGGCGGCACCACGTAGAGCGCATAGTACAGGCCGATCACCAGGCTGACGGCAAAACCGGCCCAGAGCCAGGGTGAGAGCACCTGGCAGAGGCGATAAAAGATCGGGGGTGAACCCAGCTTGTGAAAACCGACTTTGATTTTTTGCCAGATCATTCGACGTTCAACTTCAGTGCAGCAGTAGTGGCCAGCGGCGCCAGCGCCAGGGCCAGGATCAACAGCGAGGTCAGCAGGCCCAGATGGGCCCGCGGCGAGAGCCCGTCGGCCACGGCTGACACCGCTCCCGTGGCGAAGATTAGCACGGGCACGACGAGAGGAAAAATTAGAATGGACAGAAGTACGCTGCCGCGCTTGGTGCCCAGGGTCAGGGCCGAGGCTAGGCCGCCGATCAGCGACAGGATCGGGGTGCCGATGAGCAAAGTCAGCAGCAGTACCGGCAGGGCGTGATCGGGCAGATACAGCATCTGCGCGGCCAGCGGCGCAAACAAAATCACCGGCAACCCGGTAATCAGCCAGTGGCTGAACAAGCGCGTGGCCACCAGCAGCCCGACCGGTGCCGGCGCGGTCCACCACTGTTCCAGCGTGCCGTCTTCCAGATCGGGCCGGAACAGGCCTTCCAGGGCCAGCAGGCTGGCCAGCAGCGCGGCCACCCAGACCATGCCCGGCGCGATGGCCGAGAGCAGGTTGGGGCCGGGGCCGACGCCCAGCGGCACCAGGATCAGCACCGCGAACAAAAACAACAGCGGCATCAGCGATTCGCCGCCGTGACGGATGGCCAGGCGCAGATCACGCCGCAGCAGGGCGAGTACGGACTTCAACATCATTCGTCCTCGCGTCCGGGCGGGCGGATCAGCAGGCGCTCGGGGGCTTGCTCAAGCCGCGGCTGACGCTGGTGGGTGGACAGGGCCACCGCGCCGCCGCCGGCCAGGTGTTGTTCGAGCAGGCTGTCGACCAGTTCGCCGCCGATATCGTCCAGGCTGGCGTACGGCTCGTCCAGCAGCCAGGTGTCGCGTCGGGCAACCAGCAGGCAGGCCAAACCGACCCTGCGTTTCTGCCCGGCCGACAGCGCACGCGCCGGGCGCAGTCCGAGGCCTGCCAGTCCGACCCGCGCCAGCGCCTGATTGACCGGCAGGCCCGGCCGGCTACAGAAGCGGGCGGTGAATTCCAGGTTTTCGCGCACGGTCAGGTCCCCTTTGACCGCGGCCAGGTGGCCGAGGAAGGCCAGACTGCCGTGGCGCTGAACGCGACCACGGGCCGGGGTCAGAATGCCGGCAAGCAGGCGCAGCAGCGTGGTCTTGCCGCTGCCGTTGGGGCCGGCGATGACCAGCGCCCGGCCGCTTTGCAGGCAGACATCGACGGGGTCGAAGACCAGATCACCGGAGCGGGTGAACCCGACCGCTTCGGCCGTCAACAGCTCGCTCAATGGCGTAGACCTTTGGCCGCTGGCGCGGCGACTCGAGTTCGCATGCGGGAGTTTACAAAGATGTAGAAAGTCGACCGGTTTAGATTATCGTACCATCGGCGTTCCTGCCCGGCTTGATCGACGGCAAGCCGATACGGTGACCAATGGCCCGCGCGGCCGGGCAGCCTGATCAAGCATGCAATTCGGTAGAGTTTTTCTATGAGTGAATACGACTACGACCTGTTCGTGATCGGTGCCGGTTCCGGCGGCGTGCGCGCCTCGCGGATCGCGGCCGGCCATGGCGCCCGGGTGGCCATCTGCGAGGAATCGCGCGTCGGCGGCACCTGCGTCATCCGCGGCTGTGTGCCCAAGAAGCTCCTGGTCTACGCCTCGCAGTTCGCCGAAGGCTTTGCCGATGCGGCCGGCTACGGCTGGACGGTACCCGAGCCTGCGTTTTCCTGGCCGGAGCTGATCGCGGCCAAGGACCGCGAAATTGACCGCCTGAACCAGGTCTACCTGCGCCTGCTCGACCATGCCGGCGTCGATCTGCACCTGGGGCGCGGTCGCCTGGTCGATGCGCACACGGTCGAGGTGGGCGAGCAGCGCTTCACGGCCGACAAGATTCTGATCGCCGTCGGCGGCCGGCCGTGGGTGCCGGACATTCCGGGCAAGGAGCTGGGGTTCACTTCCGACGAGGCATTTCATCTGGAGCAGTTGCCACAGCGGGTGCTGATTGCCGGGGCCGGCTATATCGCCGTTGAGTTCGCCGGTATTTTCAACGGTCTGGGCGCGGAGGTCACGCTGGCCTACCGGCGCGATCGCATTCTGCGCGGCTTTGACGGCGATGTGCGCCAGGCGGTCGAAGCCGGCATGCAGGGCCGCGGGATCGAATTCCGTTACCAGGCCGCTCCGGCCCGCCTGGCCCGCGGCGACGACGGCGTTGCGGTCACTTTTTCCGACGACAGCAGCGGTACTTATGATGCGGTGATGTTTGCCACCGGTCGCGCGCCCTACACCTGGGATCTGGGTCTGGAGCAGGCCGGTGTGCGCACCGGGCCGGGCAATCGCATCGAGGTCGACGAATACAGCCGCACCAGCGTCGACTCGATTTTTGCCGTGGGTGATGTCACCGACCGCATCAACTTGACCCCGGTGGCGCTGATGGAAGGCCATGCCTTTGCCGATACCCAGTTCGGCCATATGGATCGGCCGGTCGAGCACGCCGACACCCCGGCCGCGGTGTTTTCGCAGCCGCCGGTGGGTACCGTGGGATTGAGCGAGGAACAGGCGCGCGAACTGGGTTTCAAAATCCGCTTGTTCAGGTCCGGTTTTACGCCGATGAAATACACTCTGGCCGGTCGTGTGGAAAAAAGCCTGATGAAACTGGTGGTCGATGCCGAAAGCGACCGCGTACTGGGCTGTCATGTCGTGGGCCCGGACGCGCCGGAAATGCTGCAAGGCTTTGCCGTGGCGGTGCGGGCAGGATTGACCAAGGCCGATTTTGACCGCACCATTGGCATTCATCCGACCGCCGCCGAAGAGCTGGTCACATTGCGCCAGCCGCTGGAATCCAATTAACGAAGAAGCCTCAATGTTCCCCCAATCGAAATTGTCAATGTCTGATCTGTCGCGCTTGTTCCCCGTGGGCCTGGCCATGCTGGTTCTCCTTTTGGCCGCGCCGGCTCAATCCGAAACCCATGCCGAGCGCTTTACGCAGCGCTGGATCATCGAGTTGATCGATCCGCCGACGCTGGAGTTCACCGGCACCAACCTGGCGGTGCAGGGCAACACTGCCGCCGCCGGGCATTTTTTCGAAGCGACCGCGCCGGCGCTGACCGGCCCCGGGCGCTTTGACGTCGAAGCGCCGCACGTGCGCGCCTATGAGCAATTCCTGCTGGATCGCCAGGCCGATTTCCTGGCCGCCGCCGAGCGGGAGTTGGGGCGTGCGCTCATACTGGAAGGCGCGTTCCAGCACGTGGCCAATGGGCTCGTGCTGACGCTCAGCGAGGCCGAGGCCGCGCGTCTGCAAAACCAACCCGAGGTGCTGACGATCGAGCGCGAACGGCTTTATCGGCTGGAACTGGCCAACGGCCCGCGCCTGATTGGTGCTCGCGCGCTCAACGATGGTGGCAATCAGCTGCCGGGCGTGAAGGGCGAAGGCATGATCGTCGGTGTCATCGACAGCGGCATCAATTGGGAACATCGGGCGTTTTCCGACAACCCGGCCGACAACGGTGGGTTTGTGATCGAGAATCCGCGTGGTGAACAGCTGGGCTTGTGTTCGCGCACCGACGTGCCCTGCAACGACAAGTTGATCGGGGTGTTTGACTTTACCGACGCCACCACGCGGGGTCTGGATACCGATGGCCATGGCACCCATGTGGCCGCGATTGCCGTGGCCAACGCCTGGGCGCCCGGCCAGGCCGGGGTGGCGCCGCGGGCCAATCTGGTCAGCTATCGGGTCTGTGTCGAGCAGGACCCGGATGACCCCGACGCCGGAACTTGCCAGGGTGGCGCCATCGCTCAGGCCATGGACCAGGCCATTCGCGATCGGGTCAACGTCGTCAACTTTTCCATCGGCAGTGGACCCAGCGACCCCTGGAGCAGT
>SLJA01000129.1 GCA_007135355.1 Wenzhouxiangella sp. | reverse complement strand
GCAGTCGGTTACTGTCAGTGGCCCGCCGCGGCGGTAGCAGGCAGGTCCGGGATTGGCGCCGGCCGAATCCGGGCCGACCCGGTAGCGGCTGCCGTCGAAGTGCAGGCAGGAGCCACCGCCAGCCGCAACCGTATGAATCTCCAGCATCGGCACGCGCATGCGCACGCCGGCGATCTCGGTCTCGAAACAGCGCTCCAGTTCGCCCTTGTAGTGCGATACGTCGGTCGAGGTGCCGCCCATGTCGAAGCCGATCACGCGCTCGAATCCAGCCGCCGTCGCTGTGCCCACGCAGCCAATGATGCCGCCGGCAGGACCGGACAGGATGGCGTCCTTGCCGGCGAACCGATCGGCCCCGGTCAGGCCGCCATCGGACTTCATGAACTGCAGCCGCACGTCGCCGAGCTGATCGGCCACGCGGTCGGCGTAGCGGCGCAGGATCGGCGAGAGATAAGCGTCGATCACCGTGGTATCGCCGCGGCCGATCAGGCGGATCAGCGGACTGGCTTCGTGCGACAGGCTGATTTGCTGAAAGCCGACTTCTCGCGCCAGGCGGCCGACCAGGCGTTCGTGATCCGGGTAGCGGTAGCCGTGGACGAATGCTACGGCCACTGACCGGACGCCCTGGGCGTGGAGTTTCTGGAGTGCATCCAGAACCATGGCCTCGTCCGGCGCCCGCAGCACCTCGCCGTCGGCCCGCACGCGCTCGTCGATCTCGATCACGCGCTCATACAGCAGTTCGGGCCGCCGGATGTTCAGGGCGAAGATGTCGGGCCTGGCCTGGTGGCCGATGACCAGCGCATCGCGAAAGCCGCGCGTGATCAGCAGGGCGGTGCGCTCGCCGCGTCGTTCCAGCAGCGCGTTGGTGGCCACCGTCGTGCCCATGCGCACATGCTCGATGTGCGCGTCCGGGATGGCCTGGTCGGGCTCGAGCGCCAGCAGGCGGCGGATGCCTTCCACGGCGGCATCATCGTAGTGCTCGGGATTGTCGGACAGAAGCTTGGCACTCACCAGCTCGCCGTCCGGGCGGCGACCCACCACGTCGGTAAAGGTACCGCCGCGGTCGATCCAGAAGCGCCAGCGGCCCGTTGGCCCGTCATTCGTGCTGTCCATGGCTCACTACTGTAGAGCATGGGATTGCCGATGCTTGCGTTTTCACAAATCCGGTCGTATGCTTTCGCCACAAGCTCATCCAGACCGACCGAGGGACAGGCCCTTAGACGTCGGGGCAACCAGTGGATTTCCACCAGGTGCCAACTCCTGCGGAGCCCAAGCGACGAATGAATCGTCCGAGGGGCACCGAGAGATGAGTGTCCCGCCGGACATGCGTTGCTGTTGTTCTCCGCGCAAGCTCCGACCCCGACACTCCCCCTTTCGGAACCACAGGCCTGGACCGGGCTTGCAGTACGCTGCTTTTTGCAGCGCGGGTTTAACCGAACTGATGGAGTGTTTGGCACCATGAACAGGATTTCGACTCAGCTGTCCCCAGCCGCGCGGCCGCTGCCCTGGCCCAGTGATCCGATCGACATGAAGCCGCCGGTTGAAGACGGGCAAATGGTCATCCCGACTCTGGGGATGAGCCTGGTTGATGAGCGGGTTCAGCTGCGTTACCGACTGATTGGCCGGGCCGGCGCGCCGGTACTGCTGACCGTGGGCGGCATCAGTGCCGATCGCTGTGTGGATCAGTGGTGGTCGGATCTGTTCGGGTGCGGACGCGCCTTCAACCCCGAGCACTACCGATTGCTCAGCATGGACTGGCTAAGCCGTGAAGATGGTCAGGCCGTGCAAACCCGCGACCAGGCGATCGCCCTGGCGCGCCTGCTGGACGGGCTGGGCATAGAGTGCGTCCAGAACTTCATTGGGGCCTCCTACGGCGCCATGGTCGGCCTGGCTTTCGCCGCTGAGTTTCCCCAGCGCCTCGGCCGGCTCATTGCCATCAGCGGTCCGCACCAGGCCCATCCGATCAGCACTGCTCGCCGCATCGTGCAGCGCGAGATCCTGCGTCTGGGCGCCGAGCGCGACGTGCCCGAACGCGGTGTGGCGCTGGCCCGTGCCCTGGCCCTGACCACTTACCGTCCGCCCGAGCTGTTCGAGCAGCGCTTTGACCAGTCCGATGCGCAAGAGCGTCTGGCCGCGTTGCACGGCTACCTGCGCCATGTCGGCGTGTCCTTCGCCGGACGCTTCGACCTGCCCCGCTACTTAAGCCTGTCGGAATCCATGGATCTGCACCAGGTCGATCCGGTGCGGGTGTGCTGCACCACGCACCTGGTGGCGGTGGACAGCGACGAACTCGTTCCACCGGCTCAACTCGAGTCGCTGGCCGCCCGGTTGGCTGGGCCGGTTCGCTTGCATCGGGTCAGGTCCAGCTACGGCCACGACGCCTTTCTCAAAGAGCCTGATGTGTTCAATCGCCTGATCAGTCGTATCGTGGCCGGGGAGGTGTGTCATGCCGTCGCTTGAGCGCCACCCGGCTACCATTGCCGCGCGCTGCGGCATCGACAGCGACCGTCAGTTCGGCGCCGTGGTGCCACCGGTGCATCTGTCCAGTACCTTTTCTTTCGCAAGCCTGGGCGTCAAGCGCGCCCACGACTACAGTCGTTCCGGCAATCCGACCCGTGACCTGCTGGCCGATGCGCTGACCGAGCTGGAGGGCGGGGCCGGATCCACCATCATGGCCACTGGCATGGGTGCGATCAGTACTGTGTTGCAGTTGCTCGAGCCCGGTGATGTGCTGGTCGCGCCACTGGACTGCTACGGCGGCACCTTCCGCTTGATGAGCGCACTGGCCCGTCGTGGTGCCTTCGAGCTGCGCTGGGTCGATT
>SLJA01000196.1 GCA_007135355.1 Wenzhouxiangella sp. | reverse complement strand
TCCCTGGCGGCGGCAAAGCGATCAGCCTGCACCTCGGCCACGGAAGCTTCAAGCAGGCGGGCGGCTTCGCCGGGATGCGGCGTCAGTACCCAGCGCTCGGCCCGACCTCCGGAGGCCGTGAGCAGATTGAGGCCGTCGGCATCGAGCACCAGCGGCAAGCCGCTGGCCAGGCAATGTCGGTACAGGGCTTGCGACCACTCGCCTAGCCCCAGACCCGGACCGAGCGCGATGATGTCGGCGCGCTCGATCAAGGCAGCCAGTTCGTCCAGGGTTTCGGCGCCGTGCGCCATCAATTCCGGCTGTGCTATAACCGCCAGCGCCGCGTGCTCGGCGCGCGTAGCCAGCGAGACCAGGCCTGAGCCGGCGCGCAGCGCGGCCATCCCGGCCAGCACCGGTGCGCCGGCCATGCCGGTGTCTCCACCCACCACCAGCACGTGGCCCAGATCACCCTTGTGGGTATCGGCCGGCCGCGGCGGCAGCAGTTCGGAAAGCTCAGCCGCGTCCAGCAGCGTGGCGGCGGCGGCGAGTGTCGCGTGAATCTCGGCCGGCGTATCCAGATCGACAAAGCGCCGCTCCCCGCACCAGCGGCCGGCCTGGCCGGTGTAGAGGCCGCGCTTGTTGCCGATAAAGGTCACGGTTAGCTCGGCGCGCACCGTCGTTCCCAGCGGCATGCCGGTATCGGCTCGCAATCCCGACGGAATGTCGACCGCCAGGATCGGCAGTCCGGAGTCGTTCATGCGCTCGATCAGCTCGGCCCAGTCGTCCGCCGGCGCCCGATCCAGCCCGGTGCCGAGCAGGGCGTCGACCACGACCTCGCCCTCGATGAACGCGTCGGCTTCGTCGACCCCGCCGCCACAGTCGAGCCAGTCCCGCGCAGCCCGGGCCGCATCGCCGCTCAAGCCTCGCGGATCCTTCATCGCGATCAGCTGGACCTCGAAACCGGCCTCGCGGGCCAGGCGCGCGATCACGTAGCCGTCGCCGCCGTTGTTGCCGCCACCGCAGCACACCGTGATGCGGCGCGTCTCCGGCCAGCGCTCGCGCAAGTAGCGGAAGGCCTCAGCACCGGCGCGTTTCATGAGTTCATAGCCGGGGATACCGTGCACCTCGATCGCGAGCCGATCCAGTTCGCGCACCTGTTCGGCCCGGTACAGACGACGGCGAATATCCATGCTCATGGCTTCGGATTATAGGGTCGGAGAGCCGGATTCTCGCCGCCATGGCCGATTCGCCGCAGCGATTGCGTAATCACAAAGACATACCCAAGCTCGGAGATCTGCAGAATGAAAGTTTCAACGCTTACGGCAGTCGTGGCCGCGATCGGTTTGATCGGCTGCGGCAGCGAAGACCGCGCTGCCGGTGAACCGGCCGTCCCGGCCCCGCCATCCGTGCCCCACTCAGGCGCTGATGTCATCGACTGGAGCGCCTACCCCCTTGAACTGTTCAGCAAAACCCTGCATGACGTTCCGATGCCGGAGCCTGGTCGAGCCAGGGTAGAGATCTTCGGCCAGGTTCTCGAAGGAAGACTTATGGTCGACTGCAGTGTTCCGACCGAAGTCCCTCCCCAGGTCAACGACTGGGATGATCATCGGCTGCAGATCGATTTCCAGGTTCAGATGGAAGACCGCTATGCCAACGTCGGCCTGCTCCGCCGCGTGATTCCCGAGCACTACGAGAACAGCCCCCCGGGCCCGATTGAATTCGAAAACGTTTTTATCCGTACGCTCGCCCGCGGTGGCCGTACCATAGACACAAGACACTATGGTCTGCAGCGGAACCGAGCTGATCAAGCGCCGCGGATCTCAGTCTCCCATGACCGGCGGCCAGAGCCGTCCACCAGCCTGGATGCTGTGCCAGGGCTGCGCATTCATCCCGATGGGCGTCGAGCGACGTTTGTCGGCATGATGGGCAGAGGCGAAGCCATTGAGGACAGCGAATATGAGGATTTCGAGGAGGTCCGCATCGCGGTTCACTGTGGACCGGTCTAGGGTTTTCGCTGGCCCGATATACTGCGGGCATGTCGCAAATCTCCGCATCCGAAGCCACCGCCGACCTGCCCCGCGACCTGGTTGATGCCATTCGTCGCTGGGGACACGAACTGGGTTTCGACCAGGTCGGCATCGCCGATACCGACCTCGCCGACTACGAGGCCCGTCTCGACGCCTGGCTGGCGGCCGGTCACCACGGCGAGATGGACTGGATGGCCGCGCATGGCCGAAAGCGCTCGCGGCCCGAACTGCTGCACCCGGACACCCGGTCGGTGATCGTGGCCCGGATGGACTACCTGCCGGCGGACGCCACCCCGGTGGAGGAACTGATCGGGCAGCCCGACAAGGCCTGCATCTCGCGCTATGCCGTGGGCCGCGACTACCACAAGGTTCTTCGATCTCGCCTGAGGAAACTGGCACAACGCATTGAAAAATCTATTGGCGAATTCGGTTATCGTGTATTCACCGACTCCGCGCCCGTGCTGGAAAAACCGCTGGCCGAGAAGGCGGGCTTGGGCTGGATCGGCAAGCACACCAACCTGCTCAACCGGCATGCGGGTTCCTGGTTTTTCCTCGGCGAGATCTACACCGACCTGGCCCTGCAGCCGGACGCCCCGGTGCGCGATCACTGCGGCTCCTGCCGCCGCTGTATCGACATCTGCCCGACCCAGGCCATCATCGCGCCCTACCAGCTTGACGCTCGGCGCTGCATCTCCTATCTGACCATCGAGCTGAAAGGCTCGATTCCATTGGAGTTCCGGGAAGCCCTGGGCAACCGCATCTACGGCTGCGACGACTGCCAGATGGTCTGCCCGTGGAACCGCTACGCGCAATTTTCGCG
>SLJA01000040.1 GCA_007135355.1 Wenzhouxiangella sp. | reverse complement strand
GGGGAGTTAAGGCTGGATCAGACCGCGCTTGCCTTGCCCCCGTGGGCGCTCGGCGTCGACGGGCTGAGCGGAACGGTGGTGTTTGATCGCGATGGCCTGGTACCAACCGTGCTCGAGGCGCGTTTGTCTGACCAGGTCTTTGAACTGGGCGCGTCAGCCCGTTTCCCGGCCCCGGCCTGGCTGGCGCTGGAGGCAGAGTTCAATCCGGCTGATTTCGAGGCGGTGCGCACAGCACTTGGCCCGCTGGCCGCCGGGGTCAGTGGCGCCAGCCGCTGGCTGTTTCGGCTGGAGGGCGACCCGCCGGGCGCTCAGCGCGGGCCGCGGATGACGCTGGAAAGCGACCTGTCGGGCTTGATTATGGATTGGCCGGCACCCTTGAACAAAGCCGGCGAGACGGCCTGGCCCAGCACGCTTACCTGGGTGTTGGGTCGCGAACAGCAAGTTCTGGATTTTCAGATCGAACCCTTGCTGGCCGGGCGCTGGTCCGGCACTGACGAGGGTGGGGCACTGGCGCTGGCCGCCGGGCCGCGGCCGGTTCCGGAGTTGCCGGCGCGGGGGGTGCGCATCGCGGGCGAACTCGAGCATCTGGACCTGGTTGAATGGTGGACGCGCCTGGATTGGGTGCCGGCGGTTGCACCGGCTCCGATACCGGGCGCGTTCGAGCTGGAATTGGCGCTCGGGCGCCTGGAGTTGCCTGGAGTCACGGCCGGCCCGGTTGATCTTGGCCTGCAGCGCCTCGAGGATGGCTGGTCGGCGCGGATCGACAGTCCGGAGCTTGCCGGCGGCATTCAGGTGCCGTTGCCTTTGGATGTTGGCCGGGCGGTTGTGATTGATTTCAGTCGGCTGCATACCCGGCGCGCGGTCGCCGAAACCGCCGTCCCGTCCGAGCCCGAGGATCCGATGGCGGCGGTTTCCTCATTCGACCCGCGCGGCTTGCCACCCGTCTCGCTGGCGGTCGACGACTTGCGCTGGGGAGAGCTGGTGTTGGGGCGTGCCAGACTGGAGGCCCATCCGGCCGCTGACGGTCTGGAAATCGAGCTGCTCGATATCAGCGGCGCGGATCTGCGCCTGCACGGCAGCGGCCGTTGGGTGGCGGTGCCAGGCGGTGCGCAGTCGCAATTCCTTGGCCGCCTGACCAGTCCCAGCCTGGGTGCGCTGGTGCGTGCCGCCGGCTACGATGCCGGGCTGGAAGCGGCCCGTGCCCAGGTTGATCTGGACGTTCACTGGCCGGGCGCGCCACAGGATTTTGCCCTGCGGCGACTGGTCGGCGAGCTGGGGCTGCAACTGGAAGACGGCGAAATTCCAGAAGCGCGTCCGGGCGCCGGCCGTCTGCTGGGCCTGGCCAGCTTCAACGCCATTCCGCGCCGCTTGATGCTGGACTTCAGAGATGTTTTTGCCGCCGGATTGCGCTTCGACGATGTCGAAGGTCTCTTTGCCCTCGAGGGCGGGTTTGCCGAGACCGATGGCCTGGTGCTGCGCTCGACCGCGGCGGTCATCACCATCAGCGGCCAGACCGACATGGCGGCGCGCCGCTATGATCAGAAAGTGCGCGTGGAGCCGGGCCTGGGTGCTACCTTGCCGGTCATCGGTGGACTGGCCGGCGGGCCGGTCGGTGCCGCCGCCGGGCTGGTCTTGCGCCAACTTCTCGACCGCCCCTTGCGTGGCCTGGCCGAAGTACGCTACCAGGTCACCGGCCCCTGGGAGGCGCCCGAGATCGAGCTGGTTGCGGCGAGACTGCCGGATGAGCCGGCCGGCGATGACGCCACGCGCACGCCCGCGCCCTGACCATGAGGGTGTCGTTCGTTTTTTGATTGAATTCGCCCGGCGCAGACCGGATATCTTTCCCACGCACGCAAACGGAAAACCCCATGTACGAACAGGTTCGTCAGCAAATGCTTGACCCCGCCGGACTCGGCCGCACAGAAATCGATCAGGCCCTGAACCGCCTGCTGGCGCGCGGTATTGATTTCGGAGAATTATATTTTCAGCGCCGGGTGCGCGAGGGCTGGATGCTGGAAGACGGCAGCGTCAAAAACGGCAGCTGGGATGTGGACCAGGGGGTGGGCGTGCGCGCCATCGCCGGCACCGGCACCGGTTTCGCCTATGCCGACAGCCTGGCTCTGCCGGCGCTGCTCGACGCCGCCGACAGCGCGCGGGCGATCAGCCAGCGCAGTGGCGATGGCCGCGTTCAGACGGTCAAGCTGACAGACTACCCGCACCGTTACAAGGGGGTGGATCCGACCGCTGATGGTGCGTCCGGCCAGCGCGTGGAATTGCTGCGCACCATCGACGCCTACGCGCGCTCGCTGGACCCGCGGGTCAGCCAGGTGACGGTATCGCTCTCGGCCAGCCATGACCAGATCGTGATCGCGGCCACCGACGGCACGCTGGCCGGCGATCAACGACCCCTGGTGCGCCTCGATATCCGCGTGCTGATGGAAGAGGGGGATCGCCGAGAACAGGGCTTCAGCGGCGGCGGTGGTCGTTACGGCTTCGATGAACTGGTCGAGCCCGAAGTCTGGCAAACCTACGCCCGCGAGGCGGTGCGCCAGGCCGCCATCAACCTGGGCGCCGAAGCCGCCCCGGCCGGTTTCATGACCGTGGTGCTGGGTGCCGGCTGGCCGGGCGTGTTGTTGCACGAGGCGGTCGGCCACGGCCTGGAGGGCGATTTCAACCGCAAGGGCATTTCCGCCTTCAGCGGTCGCATGGGCGAGCAAGTGGCCACCGACGCCTGCACCGTGGTTGACGACGGCACCCTGGATCATCGGCGCGGGTCTTTGAGTATCGATGACGAAGGCACGCCGACGCGCTGCACCACCTTGATCGAGAACGGCCGCCTGGTCGGCTTCATGCAAGACAAGCTCAATGCTCGCCTGATGGGCGTCGAGCCGACCGGCAACGGCCGCCGCGAATCGTTCGCCCATCTGCCCATGCCGCGCATGACCAACACCTACATGCTGCCCGGCCAGCATGACCCCGGCGAGATCATCGCCTCGGTCGACGACGGCATCTACGCGGTCAATTTCAACGGCGGCCAGGTCGACATTACCTCGGGCAAGTTCGTGTTCGCCGCCTCCGAGGCCTACCGGATCAAGAACGGCAAGCTGGGCGCGGCGATCAAGGGCGCGACCCTAATCGGCAACGGGCCCGACGTGCTGACCCGGGTCGGCATGGTCGGCAATGATCTGAAGCTCGACACCGGCGTCGGTGTATGCGGCAAGGAAGGTCAGAGCGTACCGGTCGGCGTCGGACAGCCAACGCTGCGGGTCGACGGGCTGACCGTGGGAGGGACGTCGTGAGCGCAGTCGGTGCTCTGGCCCGCGGCGGCATCAGCGACCTGCTCGCCAACCCCGACCGGGAAGCCGAGCTGCTCAGCGGTATTGCGCGCCGGGCGCTGGATCGGGCCGCGGCGCGTGGTGCCGACCAGGCCGAAGTCAGCGTCTCGTCCAGTCTTAACCGCGAAGCCGGGGTGCGGTTGGGCGAGGTCGAAGTGCTGGAAGAGGCGCGCGACCGCGGCGTGCGGGTCACGGTGTATTGCGGCGGCTGTTCAGGTTCGGCCAGTACCGGCGATTTGCGCCCGGAAGTGATTGAGCAGACCGTGGATCGCGCCCTGGCCATCGCCCGTCACACTCAGCGCGATCCAGCGGCCGGGCTGGCCGAGGCCGAGTTGATGGCCGGCGATTTGCCGGACCTGGATTTGTGGCACCCGGTCGATGTCGACATGGATGAATTGATTGCCCGCGCCCGCGAAATCGAGCAGGCCGGGCGCGCCACCGACGCCCGGATCAATAATTCCGAAGGCGCCAGCGTCTCCGCCGAAGCGGCGCTCAGCGTCTACGCCAACAGTCACGGCTTTGAGGGCTGCAATCGCGGTACGCGATATTCCCAAAGCTGCATCCTGATTGCCGCCGACGAGGCCGGCATGCAGCGCGATTATGATTGGGATTCGCGCCGGCGCTTCGACCAGTTGGCCGCGCCGGTGGTTACCGGTGAAGAAGCGGCGCGACGCACGCTGCGCCGGCTGGGTGCGCGCCGGGTGCCCACCGGCAAGGTGCCGGTGCTGTTTGTGCCCGAGGTCTCGCGCGGTTTGATCGGTCATCTTGTCGCGGCGGTGTCCGGCGGGCAGCTCTATCGACGGGCCAGTTACCTGCTCGATGCCGTCGGCACTCGCGTGCTGCCCGAATGGGCCTCGTTGATCGAGTCACCACGACGGCCGGGTGGGCCGGCTTCATCCGGCTTCGACGCCGATGGCGTGGCCACGCGCGAGTCGGCACTGGTTGCCGACGGGCAACTGCTGCGCTATGTCTTGAGCACCTATTCGGCGCGGCGCCTGGGTCTGATCACCACGGCCAATGCCGGCGGCGTGCGCAACCTGCGTTTCAGCGGCGGTCGCCATAGCTATGACGAGCTGGTCCGGGAAATGGGCCGGGGGCTGATTGTGACCGAGCTGATGGGGCAGGGCATCAATCTGGTCACTGGAGACTATTCGCGCGGCGCTTCCGGCTTCTGGGTCGAAAACGGCCGGATCGCCTGGCCGGTCGAGGAAATCACGGTGGCGGGCCACTTGCGCGACATGCTAGGCCAACTGCGCGCTGCCGGCACCGACCACGACGAGCGTCACAGCATTCAGGTGCCGTCGCTGCTGGTCGACGAGATGATGGTGGCCGGACAATCAGACTGAAGCCCGGCGCCGCGAATGTGCCTGCTCACTTTCCGCTTCAGTCCAGGCCGTGATGCGCATCTGGTGCTGGTGGCCAATCGAGACGAGTTTCATGAGCGGCCCACGCGGATCATGGCCTGGCAGGACGGTTGGCTGGCCGGCCGCGATGAAGTCGCCGGAGGGACCTGGCTGGCGCTGGCGCGTGACGGGCGCTGGGCGGCCCTGACCAACGTCCGTGATCCCAACGCCGGCCCGGCTGCCGCGTCGCGCGGAGAACTGCCGTTGGACTATCTGGCCAGCGGTCTTGATCCGGGCGCCTGGGCGCGGGTGGTTGCGGACCGGCGCCGGCGCTATGCACCGTTCAACCTGTTGCTCGGTAGTCGCGACGCGCTGTGGTATGTCGGGTCGCGCACACAACCGCAACCCGTATCGGCCGGTGTGCACGCGCTGTCCAACGGCTGCCTCGACGAACCCTGGCCGAAATCGCGCCGCGCGGCGGTCGCTTTGCGCGGCCTGCTCGACAGTGCTGTCGGGATTGACCCGGAGCGACTGCTGGGTTTGATGCACGATCGCGATCCGGCGCCGGATCCGGAGTTGCCCGACACCGGCGTCGGCCTGGAGATGGAGCGGTTCCTGTCGCCGCCATTCATTGTCGGTGAACGCTACGGCACCCGTTCGACCACGCTGCTGGTGCTGGACCGGTATGGGCTGGCGATCGAACGCAGTTTTGACCGCCAGGGTCGCATCCGCGGCCAGATTGACTATCGCTTCGAACTCCGGCCCGGCGGCCGGAGTTCTTGACGATCTTACAGCGCCTCCGAGGCGAAATCGGCCAGCCGCGAGCGTTCGCCGCGCTTCAATGTCACATGCCCGGCATGCGGCCAGTACTTGAAGCGGTCGACGGCAAAGGTCAGGCCCGAAGTGGTTTCGGTGAGATAAGGCGTATCGATTTGTTCGACATTGCCCAGGCAGACAATCTTGGTGCCGGGGCCGGCACGGGTGACCAGGGTTTTCATTTGCTTCGGGGTCAGATTCTGCGCTTCGTCGATAATCAAATAGCGATTGAGAAAAGTTCGCCCGCGCATGAAGTTCAAAGAGCGAATCTTGATCCGAGACGCCAGTAAATCGTTGGTTGCAGCCCGTCCCCATTCGCCGCCGTGGCCGTCGGATTCGGTCAGGACCTCGAGGTTATCCGTCAACGCGCCCATCCAGGGCGTCATCTTTTCCTCTTCGGTGCCGGGCAGATAGCCAATCTCCTCACCCACCGACACGGTGGCGCGGGTCATGATGATCTCGCGGTAAATCTTGTCGTCCAGGGTTTGGGCCAGACCCGCGGCCAGGGCCAGCAGGGTTTTGCCGGTGCCGGCCGTGCCCAACAGGGTGACGAAATCGATCTGCGGGTCCATCAGCAAGTTGAGGGCGAAATTCTGCTCCGGATTGCGCGCCTGGATACCCCAGACATCATGCTGGCTGCGTCGGAAATCGCGCGCAACTTCGAGCACCACCTGGGCCGGTTCGACTCGCCGGACCAATGCCTCCAGTCCATTCTCGCCGGCCAGCTGCAGGCATTGATTGGGATACCAATCATCATCTTCGGCGCGCGCGATGCGGTAAAAGGTTCGACTGTCTTCAGTCCAGGAATGCTCGGGCTCGTGCAAATCCCAGAAGCTGGTGGTGAGGTTTTTGATCCCGGTATAGAGCAGGCTCAGATCATCCAGAGCGCGGTCATTGTGGTAGTCCTCGGCCTTGAGTCCGTGTATGGCGGCCTTGATGCGCAAATTGATGTCTTTCGATACCAGAATGACATCGCGCTCCGGGTGGCGCCGGGTCAGGCTCAGGGCGGCCAGCAAGATCTTGTTGTCGGCGACCGAAGAATCACCAAGCAAGGGGTCGCCGTTGTCGAGCGGGGCGGTCTGGAAATACAGGCGACCACTGCCCACCTGGAGGTTCAGTCCCTCGGGTTCGGTCAACGCCAGGCCTTGCTCGAGATCAGCGTCCTCGCCCATCAGTTGGCCGATGAAGCGACTGGCCTGGCGCACGTTGCGAGCGACCTCGGTCAAACCCTTCTTCGATCGGTCGAGTTCCTCGAGCACGATCATGGGCAGGAAAATGTCATGTTCAGCAAATCGGAACAGAGACGTCGGATCGTGCATCAGCACGTTGGTGTCCAACAGGTACAGCCGCCGCCGTTCAGTCATTGAGCGGAGTTCTCCTCATGCAAGGGGGATCAGGTCGATGCCGGCCCAGGATCGTCAGGCCAGCTGCTGGACCGCTTCGAGTACTTCCTCGACGTGGCCCGGCACTTTGACCTTGCGCCATTCGCGCACCAGCTCGCCCTTGGCGTCGTACAGAAAGGTACTGCGCTCCACGCCCATCACCTTCTTGCCATACATGTTTTTCTCCTTGATCACGTCGAACTGCCGGCACAGGGTCTCGTCCGGGTCGGCGATCAGCGGGAAGGGGAACTGGTACTTGGCGGCAAATTTTTCGTGACTGGCGAGACTGTCGCGGGAAACCCCCACGATCCGGCAATCATGCTCGGCAAAAGCGTCGTGGTGATCGCGGAAGCCTTCGCCCTGACGTGTGCACCCCGGCGTGTTGTCGCGCGGATAGAAGTACACCACCACCGGAGCGCCTTGTAATTCGGCCAGGCTCAGCTCGCCGGATTCAGTGCCGGTTGCCGGTAGGGCGGGAGATTGCAGCTTGGAGTAGGTGTTGGACATGGCCTTGTGCGGCTTTTATTAGAGACCAGCATCAAGCTTAACAGGCGGGAGTCGAAAAGGGATGGGTTAAACTGTTTGCCTGTCGCGTGGTCCACAACCTCGCCAATTGTGGATTTTGGAATCGTGGACCGATAACGGAGGATGGATGTTTCAGGGATCGCTGGTCGCTCTGGTCACGCCAATGACCGAAGATGGCGCGATCGATGAGGCGCGCTGGCGATCGCTGCTGGCCTGGCATCGATCGGCCGGCACAAGCGGCGTGGTCGTTGCCGGTACCACCGGAGAATCGGGCAGTCTGACCGAGGCGGAGTTTGTCCGACTGCTGAACGTGGCCGTCGACGAGCTGGGCGGGGTCGTCAAGATCATCGCCGGGACGGGTTTTCCGTCCACTGCCCAGACCCTGGCGCGAACGGCGCTGGCGGCCCGGCTGGGCGCGGATGCCGCCCTGGTGGTCACGCCGGCCTACAACCGACCCTCGCAGCGAGGCTTGCTGGCCCACTACCTGGCTGTCGCCGACGCCGCCGAGCTGCCGTTGATTCTGTACAACGTGCCGTCGCGCACGGCCGTGGATTTACTGCCGGAAACCAGCCTGGCTCTGGCCCGCCATCCGCGGATCGTCGCGATCAAAGAGGCCGTCGGCGATCCGGAGCGCGTGCTCAAGCTGGTTGCCGGCGGGCTTGACGTGCTCAGCGGCGATGACTACAGCTGCTGCGAAAGCATGCTGGCCGGCGCCAAAGGGGTGGTGTCGGTGGCGGCAAACGTCGTGCCCGAGGTTTTTAGCCACATGGCGGCGCTGGCGCTGCAAGGGCACGCCCAGGAAGCCCGGGCGATCAACGCTCGCATGCAAGAGCTGTTTGCCTTTCTGACCATCGAAGCCAACCCGGTCCCGGTAAAATGGTTATTGTTCCGCATGGGCCGAATCGCGGACGGGCTGCGCCTGCCGTTGGTTAATCTCGATCCGCGTTTCCGGCCGCAAGCCGACGCGCTGACAGAAACGCTTGCCTCGATACTGCCCGAGGATCAGACCGCGCGCACCACGGCGTCCTGTTGATCCGAGAGATCACAGCCTGTTAATCGAATGACCATGCTCCAGGAGTGTTCAAGCTTGTCTCAACGCCTACAAATCGTCCTTATGTGCGCCCTTGCCGTGCTGTTGCTGTCGGCCTGTGCCGGTCGTGACCGCCAGCCGGTTTATCTGCAAAGTGAAGAGGTCGACCCGATCCGGGTCCCGGCCGGTCTGGACGAGCCCCGAATCCGCCCGACCTTTGAGGTGCGGGGGGTGTTTCTGCCGGAAATGGCCGGCCAGCATGAAGCGCGCCCGCCCCGTGTCTTGCCCAGCGCCGAGGCCGAGCGGTCACGCTCGCATATTCGTTTCGGCCCGCGCGGGCTGTTTCTCGAGGTGCAAGACGAAGCAGAAAGCGTGTGGCGGCGCCTGGGCTTCAGCCTCAATCGCGCCGGCATGCAGGTGCGCGAGGTACGCCAGGAACGCAACCAGTACCTGTTCCGCTTCAACGATGACCCGACCATTATTGACCGAAGTGGTTTGGCGCGACTGGCTTTCTGGCGCGGCACGGAACGGATTGACCACAGCGGCGATTTCGTCGCCGAGATCGAGGCGGTCAACGACCGCTCGACCCGGGTGCTGCTTTTCAACAGCGCTGGCGACCTGGTCGAAATGGACCAGGCTGAGCATGTTCTAGCCGTGTTGCGAGATCGCCTGGGCTGAGCTGAAATGGATCGATTGCTGCCCGGTTAGCGCTCCAGCAGCTTGCGCTTGTCCGGCACATCCTCCCACCGCTTGGCGTCGGCCGGCGCCGGCTTCATTTCGGTGATCACCGGCCACTCGCGCGACAGCTCGGCGTTCAGCTCAAGGAAGTCCTGCTGGTCGGCGGGCAGGTCGTCTTCGGGATAAATCGCCTCGACCGGGCATTCCGGCTCGCACAGCGTGCAATCAATGCATTCTTCCGGGTCGATGACGAGGAAATTCGGCCCCTCATGGAAGCAGTCGACGGGGCACACCTCGACGCAGTCGGTGTATTTGCACTTGATGCAGTTTTCGGTAACGACGAATGTCATGGTGGAGAATGATCTGTTGGCAGAGGTCAGTATTGGCCCGCTGTCTTGGTTGACTCGGGAAGATGCTAAAATCTCAAGGTTAAAAGTTTAGCAAATCAGCCTGGACATCGTCCTCACCTTGAGCTCGAAAATCTCTTGAACTCCAGCAGCGTCCCGCGATCCGCGACCCCCGCCGATCCAGTCATTGTGCCGCGTGCAGAGCACGGCATCCAACGCCGCCAGATCAGCGCCAACGCGCTGAAGGTCATTGAGCGCCTGCAGCAAGCCGGCTTTGATGCCTACCTGGTCGGCGGTTGCATTCGAGATCTCCTGCTCGCGACCCAGCCCAAGGATTTCGACGTGGCCACCAGCGCGACGCCGGAGGAAATCCGCGAACTGTTTCGCAATGCGCGCCTGATTGGTCGACGCTTTCGCCTGGCGCATGTTCGCTTCGGGCGCGAAATCATCGAGGTGGCCACCTTCCGCGGCACCGGCGAAGGCGATGCCGATGATGCCGATCGGGTCATTGAAGATGGCGGACGAGTCACCCGCGACAACGTGTTTGGTAGCGAGGCCGAGGATGCGCGGCGGCGCGATTTCACCATCAATGCGCTGATGTATGATCCGGCCACCGAGACCCTGCGCGACCATGTTGATGGCTATACGGATGTGCGCCAGCGCCGGCTGCGCCTGATCGGCGACCCGGTTTCGCGCTATCGGGAAGATCCGGTGCGCCTGCTGCGCGCGGTGCGCTTCATGGTCAAACTGGACCTGGGCATTGAGCCGCAAACGGCCGGGCCCATCGTGTCCATGGCCCCCTTGCTGGACGGCATTCCGCCGGCGCGCCTGTTCGACGAAATTCTCAAGTTGTTTCTCGGCGGCCATGCCTGGCCCACCTACCAGGCCCTGGTGCGCCAGGCGCTGTGGCCAGAGCTGTTTCCGGCCTTGTTTGTCGATCCGGCGCAACCGCCCAAGCTGGTCGAGAACGCACTGAAAAACACCGACCAACGCATTGCCGAAGGTTTGCCGGTCACCCCGGGCTTTCTGTTCGCGGCCTTTTTGTGGCAACGAGTCAAAGCGCGGGCCGATGAACTGGTCGAGGCCGGCGAAGCGCCGGTCGAGGCGCTGGCCGCGGCCGGCGAAGAGGCCATCGTCGCCCAGGCCCGAAAAGTGGCTTTGCATCGACGCTTCTCCACCATTGCCAAGGAAATCTGGTGCATGCAGCCGCGTTTCGAAAAACGTCGCGGCAAGCGCGCCATGCGGCTGATCAACGAGCGGCGTTTTCGCGCGGCCTACGACTTCCTCCTGCTGCGCGTGGACGAAGAGCCCGAACTGGCGGAATTGGCGCAATGGTGGACGGATATCCAGGATGTGGCGCATGAAGAGCGGATCAGCATGATCCAATCGGCCCCGGGCGGTGGTAGCGGCAAAAAGCGCCGTCGTCGGCCACGCAAACGCAAGGCGCCGAGCGCCCAGTGAGCCTGGCCTGGGTCGGCCTGGGCGCCAACCTGGGTCGCCCCAGGCAGACCCTGCGGCAGGCCCTGCTTGCCCTTCAGGCTCTGCCGCACACCCGCCTGATTGCCGTCTCTCCGGCCTATTGGACCCCACCCTGGGGTGAGCCGGATCAGCCGGAATTCCTGAACGCGGTCGCCGGCCTGAACACCCAGCTCGAACCGCTGGAGCTGCTGCGTGCCCTGTTGG
>SLJA01000191.1 GCA_007135355.1 Wenzhouxiangella sp. | reverse complement strand
GTTTGCGCTTGCGGCACAGATGCTTGATGGCGCGGTGCAGCAGCAAATCCGGATAGCGCCGGATCGGCGAGGTGAAGTGGGCGTACTGGGCCAGCGCCAGGCCGAAATGGCCCCGGTTTTCCGGCTGGTAAACCGCCAGCGACAGGGAGCGCAGCAGGACCGCATCGACCAGTCGCTGCACCGGCAGATCGGCCACCTGCTTCTGGATGGCGGCGAATTGGGCCGGATCGGGCTCGTCTTTCCAGCGCACGCTTAAGCCCTGCACCCGCAAAAACTCTTCCAGCGCCTCGAGCTTGTCGGACTGCGGCGGTTCGTGAACCCGGTACAGCATGGGCAGCTGCTCACCGACAAAGCGCGCGGCTTCGACATTGGCCGCGATCATGCACTCCTCAATCAGGCGATGCGCGTCGTGGCGGGTACTGAGACGGATATCGGCGACCCGGCCGTCGGCATCGAACTGGAAATAGACGGCCTGGGAGTCGAAGTCCAGCGCCCCGCGGCGCTCGCGCCGCCGCGCCAGCGCGCGGTAGACGGCGAACAACTGGTCGAGGTTGCCGCGCACGTGGGCGAAGCGCTCGTTCAACTCCGCATCGCCGCCGTTGATCATGCGCTGGACCTGGTCGTAGGTCATGCGCGCATGTGATCGCATCACGGCCTCGTAGAAGCGGCTGCTTTTGACCTTGCCGCGTTCATCGAGCTTCATGTCGCAAACCATGCACAAGCGATCAACTTCCGGGTTGAGCGAACACAAGCCGTTGGACAGCGCCTCGGGCAGCATCGGTATGACGCGATCGGGGAAATACACCGAGGTGCCACGCTGCTCGGCCTCTGCATCCAGCGGTTGCCCGGGCCGCACATACTCGGCCACATCCGCGATGGCCACGATCAGACGGAAGCCGTCACCGCGTTGCTCGGCAAAGACCGCATCGTCGAAATCGCGCGCATCGGCGCCGTCGATGGTGATCAGCGGCAAGTCCCGCAGGTCCTGGCGGCGGGCGGCGATGTCGGGGTTGATGCTCTCGCCGTAGTCCTCAGCCTCGGCCACGGCTTCGTCAGGAAAATCGACCCGCAGCTGGTGCGAAAAGATCGCGATATCAGTAGCAATGCCCGGCTCGTCGGCCTGGCCGAGCACGGCGACGATGGAACCCACCGGCCCACGCTCGAAGCTGGGCGGCTTGTCGATCCGCGCCACCACGATCTGGCCGGGCGTGGCTTTGCCGACGCCCTCCAGCGGAATCAACACATCCTGGGTCAGGCGCGGATCGTCGGGCACGACCATGGCGATTCCGCTTTCAATCAGCAGACGACCGACGACCTGGGTATGCGCGCGTTCGACGACTTCGACGATGCCGCCTTCCTTGCGACCGCGGCGATCGACGCCGGTTACGGCGGCCAGCACGCGGTCGCCATTGAAGACCTGGCGCATCTGCCGCGGCGACAGGTAGAGGTCATCGCCGCCGGCGTCAGGAATCACGAAGCCGAAGCCGTCCGGATGCGCGCTGACCCGTCCGGCCACCAGGTCCATGGATCGAGCCAGCCCGTAGGCTGCCCTGCGGTTACGCACCACTTCACCGGAGGCAACCAGTTCCACCAGGATGGGTTTGATCAGTCGGTCGGAGTCTTCCTTGCTCAGACCGAAAATACCGGACAGCTGGCGCCGGGTCAGCGGACGATCATGCTCGGCGAGTACACGGCGCATGGCCTCCGCGCTGGGAGTCTGGAAATCATTCATCCGTGCATGATACCGCGCGCCGGTCAGGCAGCCGGCACGACGTCGGCCGTGCCGGCACGAGCAAGAACGATCAACCGCGCACGTACATTTCCAGTTGCTGGATCAGCAGGCGCTGATCACCGATCACGGCATTGACCAGGTCACCAATCGAGACCAGGCCGATCAAGGCGCCTTTTTCAATCACCGGCAGGTGGCGAATTCGCTTGCGGGTCATCAACGCCAGGCCTTCTTCGGCGGTGGCGCGCGGGTCGATCGTCACCACCGGCGAGCTCATGACCTCCTCCACCCGGGTTTCGCGCGACGCGCGCCCGGCCAGAATCACCTTGCGGGCGTAATCCCGTTCCGAGAACATTCCCAGCATCTCGCCATCGCGCAGGACCAGCATGGCGCCAACGCTGTGCTCGGCCATGCGCCGGACGGCGTCGATGACCAAGTCGTCCGGCGCCACCGCCAGAATCTCGCTACCCTTTTGCTCCAGAATCTGACGAATGTTATGCACGCTCGCCTCCTCTCGCATTGTTGTTGTGGCAGCAGTATAGCCCGCGTGCCCAGCCAAACCCAAGCCCGATAGACCCACTTTTCGCTGCCGCTTGACCCAGCTCCCGCAGCCATGGCACAAGCTTTGCGAGCGGTCTATACTCAGGGACAGTCGAAAGGTCTCGGGGCCCCAAGCCATTCGCCAATCCTCGGAGGGAGTGTCAAGTGAGCAAGCAAGCATCGGCGCCGCAGGCGCAGGATTTCATGACCCGCAAGGTCCGGACGGTGACGCCGGATCTATCATTGGACGAGGCCGTGGCGTTTTTGAAACGCTACAAGGTTTCCAATGCGCCGGTGGTTGAAGTGGATGCCGAAGGCCATCGGATTCTGGTCGGGTTTCTGTCTGAAGGTGACTGCCTGGAGCATCTGTCCAATGAAATGTTCTTCGGCAGTCCGGCGCCACAGCAGTCGGTGCGAACGATGATGAAACGCCACCCGGTCTGCGTCGAGCCGGACATGGACATCTTCACCCTGGCCTCGATCTTCGTCAATCATCGTTACCGTCATCTACCGGTGGCCGAGAACGGTCGGCTGCTGGGAATCGTCAGCCGGCGCGACATACTGCATGC
>SLJA01000261.1 GCA_007135355.1 Wenzhouxiangella sp. | reverse complement strand
TGGTGTTTGATCAGCCGGTTGACGCCCTGTTTCGCTATTACCCCGGCGACTGGATCAGCGAGCTGCCCAACCTGGATGCCTGGGAGCAAGCGGCCCGAAACTTGCCCATGGTCAACGATCTGCCCGCGCTGGCGGCCCAGTCCAAGCGCTTTTATGCCGCCGCCGATCACCATGACTTGCCCTTGTCTGAGTCCAGCCAAGCCACGCTGTCGCGCTGGCTGCCGGCTTCGCGCTACCTGCGGGCCGAGCTGCGCGAGCAAGTGCTGGCCGAGCAATCTCAGTGGGTGGTCAAGAGCGTATTCGGGCGCATGGGCGAAACGGTCCGTTTGGGCATTGCCCACACCCCGGATGAGTGGACAAAGATCATCGACCGGGCCCTGGCCGATGAGGAGCCGCACGCCATTCAGGCTCGATTCGACGCCCTTCCGATGTGGTTCAGCAATGGCATCGGCTATGCCACCATCGGCGTATTCCTGATCGATGGGCACTTCGCCGGTTATTACACTAGAGTATGCCCATACCCCTTGATCAATAACCACGCCTGCCATGTCGCCACGCTGGTCGAAACTGCTGGAAAGACTGGGTAATCCTTTCGGCACTGCCGAGGCGGCCCCGGATATCTTCAGCGACGGCCGCGTGCGCCAGGGCCTGTGGCATGAATTTCGCGACTGGGAAGCCCTGTTTCAGCTCTTCGGCCCGGCGGCCGACAGCCCCTGGCAGGCTTTCCACTGCCCGACCCTGTTTGCCGCCATCGACCGCCTGCGCCTGCAGCCGCGCCCGACCGAGATTGCTCCCGAGATCCGCGATCCGAAGCCGCCCGGGGCATGGCAGTGGCTGGGACCGGACTGCCTGGTCCTGGTTGACCTGCAGGGGGCTTTAAGCGTGCAGCTGGCGGTGCGCATGCTCACCGAAGGCCCGGTCGGCGCCCAGCTGATCAGCGCCTTCGATCACTGGCCGGCGGCCAATCCAATGCGGCGTCCGTTCAGCGAGTCCAGCTACCTCGGGATGGCGCCCCTGCCCTGGCCACCCAGCCAGGTCGATGCCTCGGTGGCCATCGACTCCATGGATGTCATCAACAGCATGATCACGCTGGCACCGCGGGTTTACCAGCGCCGCCAACTCGGCATCGCGGCCGACGCTCCTGGTATCTGGCTTTGCGACAATCGCCGCCTCGTGGCGAACAAACCGGGGCCTGGCGACTTCGACAACCGCTACTACATTGACGAGTCCATCTTGCCGGGACCAGCCCTGCTCGCACAGCACAAGGTCAGTCGGGTGGTGTATGTCAACCAGAACACCCAAAACGATGCTTCGGATGATCTGCGTAGCTTCCTGAACCAGTGCCGCGGCGGCGGCATGAGCCTAAGCCAGATGGCGTTGGAGCAGCCCGAAACCTGGGCCGTTCCCCTACCGCTGGTGCCAGGGCCATCGGTTCGGCTGAGCGGCTTGAAGTATCCGAAAAGCCAGGTCGGTGGCTTCGGCGTCAAGGTGCCTGTGCCGTCGGAAGGCTCGGGCGGCGGCGGCTGACCCATGGACGGGCTGAGCGCATTCATCGATCGCCACTTCCTGCACTTCAATGCTGGTCGGCTGGCCGCGGCCGCCCGCGCCGGCGAGGCGCATTTGAAGGCCGGCGGTCGGCTGTTTCTCACCCTGGCCGGCGCCATGAGCACGGCGCGGATCGGTCGCAGCCTGGCGCCGGCCATCCGCGCCGGTCTGATCCACGGCATTTCCTGCACCGGCGCCAATCTGGAAGAAGACGCGTATCGCTTGATTGGCGGCGATCGCTTTGAAGACATTCCCGACTGGACAACACTGCAAGCCGATCAAGAGGCCGCCCTGCAGGCGCGCGGGCTGAATCGGGTGACCGATACCAGCATTCCGGATGAGGTGATGCTCGCGCTGGAGGAACCCCTGCTGTGGCGTTGGCAGGCCGCGGCTTTGAGCGGGCGCAGCGCAACGCCGGCTGAGTTCCTGCTCGACACTCTGGCCGAGCCAAGCCTGGTTGCCCGTTACCAAAACCCGGCCGACAGCTGGCTGCTGGCCGCGCGCGACTGCCAGGTGCCGATCTGGACACCGGGCTGGGAAGACTCAACCACCGGCAACGCCTTCAGCGCCGCGGTCATGCGCGGCGATGTGAGCACGCATGCTTGCGTCGAGACCGGCACCAGCCAAATGAATCGGCTGGTGCGCTGGTACCTGGAACACTGCGACCCCGAGCCCGGCATCGGCTTTATCCAGGTCGGCGGCGGCATAGCCGGAGACTTCCCGATCTGCGTGGTGCCCCTGATCGCCAAAGAGCTGCAAATGCCGGATGTGCCGGCCTGGGGCTATTTCTGCCAGATCACCGACGCCCAGCCGAGCTACGGCGGCTACTCCGGCGCGCCTCCGAACGAAAAGATTGCCTGGGCCAAGCTGACCCCCGACACCCCCCGCTACAGCATTCATTCCGACGCCACCATCGTGCTGCCGCTGCTGCTGGGCTACCTGTTGGACCGGGCCGCGCCGTAGGGCTCATCAACGCATGGGAAAGACTCTGCTCTCCTTCACCGTGCCATAAGCAAAACTGGTGTCGATCGAACCGATGCCGCCAACCCGCTGTAGCCGCGCGCGAATGAAATGCTCGTATTCCTCCAGCGAGGCCACCACCACGCGGAGCTGATAGTCGGTCTGGCCGGTCATCACGTGGCATTCGAGCACTTCCTCCATTTGGCCCACGGCGCGTTCAAAGGTTTGCACGGTGGCCTCGTTGTGGCGCTCCAGCCGGATGCGCACGAAGGCCGTAATGGCCAGCCCGTAAGCCCGGCTGTCGACCATGGCCGCATAGCCGCGAATCACACC
>SLJA01000356.1 GCA_007135355.1 Wenzhouxiangella sp. | reverse complement strand
GCTTCCACGCTGACCACCGTCGCCCCGAGCAGTTTCATCCTGAACACGTTGACCGCCTGTCGCCGAACATCCTCGGCGCCCATGTAGACCACGCACTCCATGCCGAGTCGGGCAGCGATGGTAGCCGACGCCACGCCATGCTGCCCCGCACCTGTCTCGGCAATCACTCGCTTCTTGCCCATGGCGCGGGCCAGCAAGCCCTGACCCACGGTGTTGTTGATCTTGTGGGCACCGGTATGGTTGAGATCTTCGCGCTTGAGGACAATACGAGCACCGCCCATCTGACGGGTCAGATTTTCGGCCACATAAAGCGGCGAGGGACGACCGACAAAATGGCTGAGGTCCCGATCGAGCTCAGCCAGAAACTGGGGGTCTTTCAGGTAATGCCGCCAGGCTTCATCAAGCTCTTCGAGAGCGGGCATCAGGGTTTCAGATACAAAGCGCCCGCCGAAGATGCCAAAGTGGCCGGACGCATCCGGTACCTGGGGGTTTTCCTTTTCCAATTTCACTGCTTCAAGCATTTCGCACTGCCTTGATGAATTCATGCATCAGTTTATGATCCTTGATTCCCGGACTTTTCTCTACCCCGCTGGACACATCCACCGCATCCGGCCGCAATTGCCGACAGGCTCCCGCGACATTGTGCGAGTTCAGCCCACCGGCCAGAATCCAGGGACGACTGAGAGCCGGCACGCGCGACCAATCAAAGCGCTTTCCCGACCCGCCGAGCTTGCCGCCTCCGTGTGAATCCAGCAACAAGGCCTGGGCATCCTGCCAGGCATTCCAGTCCGGGCTTTCCTCTCCACCCATTGCCATGGCCTTGATCCACGGCCGCCCGAACAGCGCGCATTGTGCTGCCGTCTCGCTGCCGTGGAACTGCAGGGTATCCAGCGGCACCCGGCTGAGCACACTGTTGACCTGCTCGGCGCTGTGGTCCATGAACAGCCCGACGCGGCTGACAAAGGGCGGCAGCCGCAGACAAATGTTTCTGGCCTGGGTCGGATCAATACCCCGCTTGCTGCCGGCCACGAACACCAGCCCGATCGCATCAGCTCCCGCGTCGGCGGCCGCCTGGGCGTCCTCAATCGTGGTCACTCCACAAATCTTGATTCGAATCATTCGAGCTGATCAAGGCTGTTGCGAGTCAACCGGAAAGCCAACGGGCTCGGCCACCGGCAGCTGCGGAAAGTCAGGATAATGTGGTGCCACAAAAAACAAGCCCTCCGCGGGTGCCGTCACGCCGGCCACGGTGCGATCGCGCCGGGCCAGCAATTCTTCCAGCCATGATACAGGCTCAAGCCCGCGGCCGACGGCGATCAATGCGCCGGCGATATTTCGCACCATGTGGTAGAGAAACGCATTGGCCGCAATATCGATGACCACTTCATGGCCGTTGCGCTCCACCGTGATCCAGTGAATGGTTCTGACCGGCGAACGCGACTGACAACCCACGGCCCGGAAGCTGGAAAAGTCATGCTCTCCGACCAAATACTGGGCCGCGGCGTGCATGGCCTCGGCATCCAGCGGCTGTCTGATCCATGCCACCCGGCCCCGCTCCAGCGCCGGACGCACCCAGCGATTCAGGATGCGGTAACGATAACGCCGTTGCCGGGCCGAGAAGCGCGCATGAAAGTCGGCGTCAATTTCGCGCACCCACAACACGCTGATCCCGGCCGACAGATAAGTGTTGGTTCCCAACACCCAGGCGCGCTCGGAACGCTGCGCATGGGTATCAAAATGAACGACCTGGCAGTGAGCGTGAACGCCGGTATCGGTGCGCCCGGCACAGTGCACCTGAATCGCTTGATCAGCGACGCGACTCAAAGCGGATTCCAGGCAAGCCTGCACCGTAGGCGACTGCCGTTGTCGCTGCCAGCCGAAAAACCCACTGCCGTCATATTCAATACCCGCGGCCAGGCGCATGGTCGGTCGATACCGCGGCTATGCCGTTTTAGTCCAGATCGTCCAGCAACTGCCGCGCCTGTGCCTGGTGCGCTGAAGACCCTTCTTCCACAATTTCCTCCAGCAGCGCGCGGGCGGAATCCTTGTCATCCATCGACAAATAGGCACGGGCCAGATCCAGCTTGACTTCGGCATCATCGTCACTCAAGACCGACGTCTCATCGTCCGGCTCGCCGCTGTCGTCCGAGCTGACCGATGCCAACTCCTCGTCCGCGGCGTCCAGATCAAACCACTGCTCCTGCGCTTCGAACTCTTCGTCATCCGATAGCGTCGAGCGCAGATCCAGCTCCGGCTCAACTTCTTCATCTTGCGCGAGCTCGGACTCGGAAGCGATCGGCTCACCCTCCACCTGGTCCACCTGGTCCACCTGGTCCACCTGGTCCACCTGGTCCACCTGGTCCGCTTGGTCCGCTTCGTCCGCTTCGTCCGGCGAGCGCGAGGAAAACTCGAAATCAAGGTTCAGAGGGCCTTCGTCCCGCTCTTCCTCCCAGCTCGGCGACCGCGGCAATTCTTCCTTGAACAGCGCCTCGGCCTCATCATCCTCGATCGTCATGCCCTCGTCGGCCCTGGGCCCGTCGTCTTCCGGGTCCAGGCGATTGGCCAAACGGGCCAGATCGGGACTTTCCTCTCCGGAGTCAGGATCATCCTGTTCGTCCAGCAAACTGGCCAAGTTTGAGCCGACATCGTCTGCGCGGGTCTCGGCGGGAGACTCCGGCTCGGAATCGTGCTCCATTTCCGCCAACAAATCCGTCAGTTCGCGATCAGCGTCCTCTTCCGCCCATGCCTCGGTGCTCGATTGCTCATCGCCATCGAAATCATTCAACAACAGGGGATGTCCAGGAACCAGCACGCGGGCCAGCCTGACCGCTTCGCGCCAGCGCGGATCGTCCGT
>SLJA01000175.1 GCA_007135355.1 Wenzhouxiangella sp. | reverse complement strand
TGGCGGCTGTTGCGGTAGCGCAGCCAGCCGAGCTTGGGCAGGTAGATCCGGCTGTTGGCCTGATCGAGCCTGATCTGTTTCGGGTCGGGATACCGGAAGCTGTCGCGCTGTCCCTTCTTTTTGAAGCGCGGGAAATCGGCCCGCTTGGCGAAGAAGTTGGCTTAGGCCCGCTCCAGGTCCTTGAGGGTCTGCTGCAACGGACGAACAGGTGCATCCTTCAGCCACGGTGTCTCCGGCCCGTTGCGCCACTCGGTGAGCAGTTTGCACAGGCCCGCATAGCCGAGCTTGTTATCGCCACCCTCGTAGCGGGCCTTCTGCAACCCAAGCGCCTTGTTGTAGACGAACCGGCACGATCCGGCAAAGCAGCGCATCACGCGCTGTTGTTCGCCGGTCGGCATCAGTTCGTATTTGAAGGCTTGAAGGCGTTGCATGGGGCAATATTGCATCGCTGAATTCTCAAAACCAGAGAATACCGGCGCTATCCTTCCCCGCCCTGAAGATGCGGGGCCTGCCGCGCCACCGGGTCAGTGATCGACCGCCTCAAAGCCGGCGCCGCACCCCGAGGGTGATGAAATTCGACCCGCCGCGGTCACCGTCAAACAGACCGGAGGCGTTGGAGCGATGATGCAGGCGGGTAAATACTGACCAGTCACTGCCGCCGGGCGGCGCAAACTCCCACTCCACGATCACATGGCCCAGAAAGCGCGCGCTTTCGCCCTCATCCAGCTTGGCCCGCGGCTCGATCGGGGGCACCTCGCTGGCCCAGGACAGACCGAAGCCGGCGGCGAAGCGGGTATCGACATGATGGTCCCAGGGAAAGCGCATCCACCGGGCCAGCCAGGCGGCATTGATCTCCCAGTGATCCTGGTCGCCGAAATGCTTGACCACCTGGGTTTCCAGTTCCTGGCGCCAGCGCGCGTGTTCGCGCACGATCATGCCCGGCGCGAGCGCGACCAGATAGGCGTCGCGAAAACCCGTGTTGTAACGGGTAAGAATGTCGAGCATGCGCTCCTCGGCCGCCTTGCCAGCGTAGACGCCCAGGTGGAACAAGCGTTCCTCGGCGCGCGCATCCGATATCGCGCCGGCCGCCGCCAGCAACAAGCCGAAAAAAACAAACCCCGCGCGTTGCCGGGCAGGGTGCATCGATTCTTGCATCGCCTCTATCCCTGATTCTTATTGATCTGGCACCAAAATACCTCCGGTATTTGATGCTCGGCATTTGCGGCGCAGGTCCGCAAATACCTCCGCTTCGCGGTCCCGGCCGTGCCGGCCGGGCATTAACCCAGCATGCCTACTTGCACGCCGGGCTAATAACGGCGCCGGAGGTGGGCTACCTCGCTTTCGCCGATGAAGGCATAGTACAGCAGGGGGACGACCAGCACGGTCAGCAGGGTCGAGACCGCCAGGCCGAAAATCAAGGAAATCGCCAGGCCGCTGAAGATCGGGTCGGTCAGGATAAAGGCCGCGCCGACCATGGCCGAAATGGCGGTCAGCGCGATCGGCTTGATGCGCACGGCCCCGGCCAGGATCACCGCCTCGTCCAGCGACTTGCCTTCTTCCAGCAGCTGGCGGATGAACACCACCAGCAGGATGGAGTTGCGCACGATGATGCCGGCCAGGGCGATCATGCCGATCATGCTGGTGGCGGTGAACTCCTTGCCGATGATGGCGTGCCCCGGCATGATCCCGATCAGGGTCAGCGCGATCGGCGCCATCACGATCAGCGGCAGGCCATAGGCGCGGAACTGGGCGACCAGCAGCAGGAAGATGGCCAGGACGCCGACCGCGTAGGCCAGGCCCATGTCGCGGAAGGTTTCATAGGTGATCTGCCACTCGCCGTCCCATTTCAGCGCCGGCCGGTCCGGCCATGGCGGCTGGCGGATGAAGAACTGGTCCGGTCCGTCAGCGTCGCGCCTGAGCTCGGCGGCCAGCCGGAACATGCCGTACAGCGGCGAGGTGATCTCACCGGCCATGTCGGCGGTGACGTAGACCACCGGCAGCAGGTTCTTGCGGTGGCGCAGGCCCGGCCATTCCGAGGGCTCGAAGCGCACCAGGTCGGCCAGGCGCACCAGTTGATCGTCCTCGCTGCGCACGGCCAGCGACTTGAGCGCCGGGATCTGCGCCTTCTGCCCTTCATCGAGAATGACCCGGATCGGCACCGCATGGCGGGCGTAGGGGTCGTGCAGATAACTCACGTCGCGCGCGCCCAGCGCGGTTTCCAGCACCTCGACCACCTGGGCCTGGTTGACGCCCAGGCGCGCGGCGCGGTCGCGATCGACCACGACCTGCCAGCGCTCGGTCGGCGCGACCAGGCTGGTGTCGATGTCGACCAGACCGTCGATGCCGCGCATGCGCTCGGCCAGTTCCAGGGCCAGCTCGGCGCGGGCCTGGTGGTCCGGTCCGTAGACCTCGGCGACCACCGGCGAGAGTACCGGCGGTCCCGGCGGCACCTCGACGATCTTGACCGCGGCACCGAAGCGCTGGCCGATCTCGGTCAGGGGGTCGCGCAGGGCTTGGGCGATGTCGTGCGACTGGCGCCGGCGATCGTCGACGAAATTGACCTGCAGGTCGCCCTGCCAGGGCTGATCGCGCAGGTAGTACTGGCGCACCAGGCCGTTGAAGTTGATCGGCGCGGCGGTGCCGGCATAGGCCTGCCAATCGCTAACTTCGGGCACGCTTTCCAGGTAGCGGCCCATCTCGCTCAGCACGCGCAGGGTCTGCTCGACCGGCGTGTGCTCGGGCATGTCGATCACCACCTGCACTTCGGACTTGTCGTCGAAGGGCAGCATCTTGAGGATGACCAGCGTGAACACCGGCAGCGAGGCCGCGGCCAGGGTCAGGAAAATCACCCCGGC
>SLJA01000150.1 GCA_007135355.1 Wenzhouxiangella sp. | reverse complement strand
GGCCAAGCCGCTCAGCCACCGATGTAATACATCTGGATCTTCTCACGCTCGGGAGCACCCGCGACCGAGCGCAGTTCGCTGTAGCGGTCGGCGCGCTTGTGCCACACCGTGTCAATAATGGCGCCCAGTTCGGCATCGTCGGCGCCGGCGCGCAGCGGCCCGCGCAGGTCGGTGCCGCGGCTGGCGAACAGGCAGGTGTAGATGCTGCCTTCCGAGGACAGTCGGGCGCGCGTGCAGTCGCCGCAGAAGGGCTGGCTGACCGAGCTGATGAAACCGATCTCGCCGGCGCCGTCGTCAAAGACATAGCGCTGGGCCACTTCGCCACGGTAGTTGGCCTCGGCCGGAGACAGGTCCCAGCGCCGAGCCAGGCGCTCCAGCAGTTCGGCCGACGGCACCAGCTGGCTTTCGTCCCAGCCGTTAAGCGTGCCGACATCCATAAACTCGATGAAACGGACCACCACGCCGGTGCCACGAAAACGCTCGACCAGATCCGTCGCGGTGTGATCATTGACGCCGCGCTGGATGACGGCATTGATCTTGACCGGCGCCAGGCCGGCCTCCAGCGCGGCTTCGATGCCTTCGACTACCTGTTCGGGGCTGCCGCGACCACCGCTCATCAGGCGAAAGATGTCGGGGTCAAGTGAGTCCAGGCTGACCGTGACCCGGTCCAGGCCGGCGGCCTTCAGGGCGGCGGCATGCTGCGGCAGCATCACGCCGTTGGTGGTCAGGGCGATGTCCTCCACGCCATCAATCAGGCTCAACTCGCCGACCAGATCGGCCAGATCGCGCCGCAGCAGCGGCTCGCCACCGGTCAGGCGCAGCTTGGTCACGCCGCGCTCTACGAACAGCTTGGCCAGGCGGACGATTTCGGCAAAGGACAGCCGCTCGTCCTTGTGCAGGAACTGGAAGTGGCGGTCGTACTGGTCTTCCGGCATGCAGTAGGGGCAGCGGAAGTTGCAGCGGTCCATGACCGAGATGCGCAGATCACGCAGCGGGCGGCGGCGGGTGTCCTGAAGCAGCTTAAGCTTCAGGATGTTGTCGGATGTTGTGCTCATTCCCGATTGGATTGTTTTCCTTGACTGCATAGCCTATCGCCCCAGCCGCGGAAAATCCAGACCGGATTGGTCTTGTATTGGCGTCCAGCCTGTCGCTGGGTGTTCATGCTCTTTTCATGATCGCCTCATAGGCGGTTCATGAGGCGCCCGCGAGAAGGTTCATGTCCGGCCCGCACAATGCACAGCGTCGGGACATCAGTCGCGAACCTTCAAACCACCAAGGAGATACCAGACGATGCGTACCAAGATCACTCTGCTCAGCGTTGCCATCGGCGCGGCACTGGCCGCCCAGACTGCCGTGGCCGGTTATGGCGAGCGCAATAAACTGACCGAGGCCGATGTGCTGGCGGCTCAACAGGCCTGGGGTGAGGCGCTGATCCAGATCAGCCGCGACTACTCCATGGGCGGAATTGAACGCGCCCGCGCCACGGCGGAAGCCACGCTGAACGCGGCCTACGCCTTCAATCATGGCACGGTACTGTTCAACCCGACCCTGACCAGCGGCGAAACCACCTTCCGCATGACCCACGACGGTGCGCTGGCTTACTTCGTCGGCGGCTGCGAGACCTACCCCGACAGCGGCTTTGCGTTGAAGGGTTGGGAATCCTTCGACATCCAGAATGCCGGGATACTGATCAACGGCGATATGGCGATCACCATGGGTCATGTCATGCTGACCAATGGCGACGGCGACACCACCAAGGTCGACAAGACCTGGGGCTTCCAGCGCTTCGACGATGGCGATCTGCGCATCGTTCTGCATCACTCTTCGCTGCCCTTCGAAGGCAGCTAGGCAGTAGGTAGCCGGCCGCCTGGCGGACGGCCGGCACAGCTGGGCGGACAGAGGCGACAGTCTCTGTCCGTTTTTTTGCCGACTTGATTGGCTTTCCTCGAACGCAAGACGCGGACTCAGTGCGCGGCGGCGACTTCGAGACCGGCTGCCAGCGGGAGCCTATGCTTCAGTTCGACGCGGTGGCGAGGCCTTCAGCATAGGCTCCCGCTGGTAGCCGGTCTCGAAGCCACCACAACCCGGAGCTTGAAGCACGCGCCAAACATGCCGGCCATCAGTCACTGGCCGCCAGCACGTAACCCAATCCGCGCCGCGTGCGGATCAGACGTGGCTCATATCCGCCATCAATTTTCTTGCGCAGGCGCGCCATGTAGACATCAACGACGTTGGTCAGCGGGTCCTCGTTCATGCCCCAGACCTGGTTCAGGATGCGCTCACGGCTTAATACGCGCTCCGGATTGCGCAGCAGCAGCTCCAGAATTTTCAGCTCCTTGGCGGTGAAGCGCAGCGCCTGTCCAGCGCGACTGGCGGTGTAGCGGTCCAGGTCCAGCGTCAGGTCCGCGTAACACAACACGTTATCCTGGGCCTGGGGCGCACGATCGCGCTGCATGACCGCATCGATGCGCGCCAGCAACTCCTCAAGGTGAAACGGCTTGCTCAGGTAATCGTCGGCCCCGCTGCGCAGTCCCTTGACCCGTTCCTCGACTTCCGCCAGAGCCGACAGCATCAGGATCCGGCAGGGCAGGCCCAGGCTGCGGATTTCGGTGCAAATCTGGATGCCGTCGACACCGGGCAGCATGCGATCAAGAATCACCAGTTCAGGCTCGGCCTGGCGAATATAGGCCAGCGCCTGGCGCCCATCGGTCACCAGCTCGGTGCTGTGACCCTCGGCCTCCAGCCCGCGGCGCAGAAAGTCACCGACGCGCGGATCGTCTTCGACAATGATGATTTTCACTGGCTTTCAGTCCTCAACTTCGAAACAGGGCAGGGACAGGATGACCCGGGCGCCCCGCGGCTGGTT
>SLJA01000113.1 GCA_007135355.1 Wenzhouxiangella sp. | reverse complement strand
GCAGCTGTGGAGGCGGCGGTGATGCAGAAAGCCGAGCTTTTGAATCTGACCGACGACTGTCCGCGCCGCGAGGACGAGACGTTTGCCGACTATGCCGGACGGCTGTATGGCTATCTGCAGGAGCTGGAGAATCGACTGATTTCGAACGCGCTGCATGTGTTCGGCGATGCCGCGCCGGCCGAGGCCCAGTTCGTAACCTTGAGCGAGACCTTGAAAAACCGTCAGGTGGGTGAAGAGACGCTGGCGAGCCTGTTGCTCCGGCTGGCTGGCAGGCTGGAAGACTTTGGTGACTACGAGGGCCTGATGCGTCGCGCCCGTCAGGGCGAGGCGCAAGCGCTGGCGGCGCGCGAGTGGCTGGGGCCGGCCTGCGAGCGCTTCATCCGCGACTGCGTACTGGGCCAGCTTGATCCGATTGGGTGTGTCGAGTCCTTGACCGGCAGCGCTCCGCCGGCGGCCATGACCGAGGCCCTGGCAGCGCTGGTGGTCGAAGGCCGTGGCCTGCTGGCCGCACTGAATGACAACACCGGTGAGCTGAATGCGCTGGTCCATGCGCTGGACGGCGGTCATTTGCCTTCGGGCCCCGGCGGCGATCTGGTCCGCGATGGAGTGGCCATCCTGCCCACAGGGCGTAACCTGCATGCCATCGATACCTGGCGGATTCCCTCGGAACTGGCGTTTCGTCGCGGCGTGGCGATCGCCGATCAGCTCCTCGAACGACACCGACAAGAAAATAACGGCGCCTGGCCGGAAACCATCGCCCAGGTGCTGTGGGGTCTGGATACGATCAAGACCAAGGGCGAGGCCATTGCCGTGATCATCCGCCTGGTGGGCGGTGAACCGGTCTACGACGGCACTGGAAAAATTTCTCGCTATGCACTGATTCCTCTGGAAAAACTCGGCCGGCCCCGGATCGATGTATTGATCAAGCTGAGCTCGATCTTCCGCGACTCCTTCGGCATCCTGATGGATCAGCTCGATAAGTTGATCCGCGATGCAGCAGCGGCCGACGAGCCGCCCGAGATGAACTTCGTCAAAAAGCATGTCGACGCCATGCTGGCGGAAGGCGAGAGCTTCGAAAACGCGACCGCGCGCCAGTTCACCCAGGCGCCGGGCACCTACGGCAACTATGTCGACGACATGGTCTCCGATTCGGCCTGGGAATCGGAAGACGACCTCGACGCCCTGTTCATCCGCCGCAACGCTTCGGCCTACGGCGGCCAGCGGCGCGGCGAGAAGCTGACCGGCGTGCTGGAAAACCTGCTCGGCTCGGTGGATCGGGTCGTCCACCAGGTTGATTCCACTGAATTCGGCGTTTCCGACATCGAAAACTATTTTTCCTCTTCAGGGTCTCTGCAGCTGGCAGCCCGGCGGCGCAACATGCGCAATTCCGATATCCGCCTGAACTATGTCGAGACCCTGACCGCAGATGTGCGCATCGACGACGCCCAGCAGACCCTGCGCATGGAATACCGCAGCAAACTGCTCAATCCCAAGTGGTACGAAGGCATGCTGGCCTCAGGCCAGGGCGGGGCCACCGAGATCAGCAACCGGGTGACCTACATGCTGGGCTGGAGCGCCATGACCCAGGGCGTGGACGACTGGGTCTACGCGAAAACGGCCGAAACCTACGCGCTCGATGACGAAATGCGCGAACGCCTGACCAGGCTCAACCCCAAAGCCATGCGCAACATCGTCGGCCGCATGCTCGAAGCCAACGGCCGCGGCCTGTGGAACGGTGACCCGGAAATGATTGATCAGCTGCAGGACATCTATGCCGATCTGGAAGACCGGATCGAGGTGGGCGAAGCCGCTTGAGGCAGCTTGTCTATTGGTGGGCGCTTTCCTGGAATAGCGCTTGCTTTTGCTGTTCGAATTCCTTGTGGGTCAGGCTGCCGCGCTGCAGCATGCTCTCAAGGCGTTCCAGTTGGTCTACGGTAGCGTTACCGGACTTTCTATCCTCAATGAAGCACCAGACCATGGCTACAACCCATCCCACGCCGCCAAAGAGTCCGCCGATCAGGTTGACTGCAACAATCGGCCAGCGCTTCGGATGTCGGCGGGCCAGCGCAATGATGCTGGGCAGCGCGTAGATCGACAAAAGAAACACAAGCCCCGAGATTTGGCCTACCAGCGTCCAGAATGACGGCATCATGCCAAGTTGGTCTCCGCAAAGCAGTTTTGGTCAGGCCCGCGATGGTAACAAAAACCAAGGCTTCGCCCTTCGCTGGAGCGTTTATTGAGCGGTTCAGGGTTTGCATCAAAAGCGGAGCGGAACACCGCCCCGCCTTCAGGGTCGATTACACGCGCTCGAAGATGCCGGCCGCGCCCATGCCCGTCCCGATGCACATGGTCACCATGCCGTAGCGCTGCTGGCGGCGCTGCATGCCGTGGATCAGTTTGGCGGCCAGGATCGCCCCGGTGGCGCCCAGAGGGTGACCCAGGGCGATGGCGCCGCCGAGCGGGTTGACCTTGTTCGGGTCCAGTTCGACCGTGCGCATGACGGCCAGGGCCTGCGCGGCGAAGGCCTCGTTGAGCTCGATCCAGTCCAGATCGTCCTTGTTGACGCCGGTCTGCTTGAGCACCTTCGGAATGGCCTCGATCGGGCCGATGCCCATGACTTCGGCCGGGACACCAGCGACAGAGAAGCCGCGGAACACGGCCAGCGGCTCGAGATTCAGTTCCTTGAGCACGCGCTCGGAAACCATGATGACGGCGCCGGCGCCGTCCGACATCTGCGAGCTGGTCGCCGCCGTCACGCTGCCCTTGGCGTCGAACACGGTTCTGAGCTTGGCCAGCGTCTCCGGATTGGTGTCGCGGCGCGGGCCTTCGTCGGTGTCGACCACCTGCTGGACTTCGCGGATCTGGCCGCTGCGCG
>SLJA01000102.1 GCA_007135355.1 Wenzhouxiangella sp. | reverse complement strand
GACATGTCGAACGTGGCCATGTCCTCGGTGCTGGCCGGATCGGTCATCACCGCTTTCAGAAAAGTAGACCCGGCCTTGAACATGGTCGCGCCGTGGCGCTCGATGATCGAGGAAAAGCGTCCGGCATGCGGGAACAGCGGCGAGCCTTCGTGGACGATGGAGGTAATGCCCAGCGCCAGCGGAGCGGCGATCAGATACGATTGCCCGGTGATCCAGCCCGGATCGGCGATCACGTAAAGGCGGTCGTTGGCTTCCGCGCCGAACACCGTGCGCATGGTGTGGGCCACGCCGGCCAGCCAGCCGCCGTGGGTATGCACGACGCCCTTGGGCTTGCCGGTGGAACCGGAGGTGTAGATCACGAACAGCGGCCAGTCGGCCGGCACGGGTAGTGCCGGGTGGCTGGCGTTCAGCGCGCGCCACAGGTCCTGGTCGCTGAGCGCTAGCAGGTCGTCGGCAGCTGCGACGTCAAAACCGGCCGCTCGCGCCTGTTCCAGCACCTTTTGGGTCGCCTGAGCCACCAGCGCATTCGACCACTGGTCACGAGGCTGCTCGACGATCTCCTGACCCGTATAGCGCACCACGACCACGGTTTCGACCGCATGCCCGGTATCGGCCAGGCGCCGGGCCACGGTGGTGCGAATCGACGCCATGCGCTCAGGAGCTAGCTGCGTCTCGGCGGCCAGGGCATGGCCCAGCTCGCGCATCACGTCGCTGCGCTCGATGGTGATTTCTCCGGTCAGGCCGGACTCAACCGCCGTTTGGAGGCGAGTTCCCAGCTCGCCCAGATCCAGTTCGGCCAGCACTTCGGCCAATGCGCTCAAGGCAGTGCGCAGCGGCACGAAGTTGTCCAGCGCCGGATCGGTGTAGACCTCCTTGTAGGCCACGACCTCGGCGTTGCGATAGCCGCCGTCGGCAGTCACCACCACCTTGGCGCCGGCATCGAAAATGCGGTCGGACAGGGTTTTGGCCGAAAAGCCGCCGAATACCGGGGTGTAAATGATCCCCAGTCGCTTGGCCGCTTCGGTGTAGTACAGCTGTTCGGGAATATTGGGCAGGTTGAAGGCGATGCGGTCGCCGCGCTGGAGCCCCAGGCCGGAGAGCACCTCGGCGCGGATCACGGTTTCCAGCAGCAGGCGGCGATAGCTGATCGCGCTTTCCGCCACCGGCCCGCCGCGGCCGGCATTGCGTGACGGATCCCAGCGATCGCTTTCGAAGCGGAAGGCCTCGTGCTCGCCGCGCCCGGCCAGCACGTGGCGGTCGACCTCGTTGAAGCAGGCGTTGGTCTGCGCGCCGACAAACCAGCGGTAGAAGGGCGCGTCGCTGCTGTCGAAAGCCTGTTCCCATGGCGTCCAGTCGGCCGGCCGGGGGGGTGCCTCCAGCGGCGCGCCGGTGGCCGAATGGAAGCCTTGCCATTGACCACCGGAGGGGTCGCGATTCAGCCAGGCATTGGAGGACGGATCATGCCAGTGCAGTTCCGAAGCGGCAATCGTGCCATGATAGGCGCCGGGGTCGGTCAGCGCTGCATGGCGCTGCCGCGCCTCATCATCGGCTCCCGTGAGCCGTCCCCAATCTAGCCTGGCGGTCATGCCCTCTCCTTGGGCCGCATCGGATGCGGGCCATTGTTCGTTGTTGACTCGGCAAAAAATACCCACGGTATTCATTGCATGGCAACCGCGGCACCGGACCACAATTGCCTTCTCTTCATGGTTCCGGCCCTGCCGGCCGGGTATCCAGCCGCCCACCGATTCGGCTGGCGGATGGATGGTGTTATTCAGGCCAGGTTCAGAGAGCCGGTCCTGTCACCCTGATTCCCGCGCCTTGCGCCGGCGCTTGTTCGCGGCAAAGGCAATGCCCTGCGCGTTGAGGTCGATATCAAGGCCGATCAGCGCCTCGGTATTCGGATCGCGACCCAGGGTGCCCTGGGCATCCAGCAGGCCGCGGAAATAGTCGAGCAATCGCGTCCGGCAGTAGCCCTCCAGGGCTTCATCGGCCAGGTCGCTGGTCTCGGCCTGGTCGCGCAGGCGCTCGGCGAAATCGAGGTGGCGGATCAGTTGGCCGGCGGCCGCGGCAATGTCGGTGACCGCACCGTAATGAGTCGGGTAAATGCATTCCGGCTTTTCATCAACCAGGCGCTGAACGGATTGGCGGGCCAGCTCCGGTTCGAAATCAGTCGGGCTGGTCGACGGAAAGGCGAAGGTCCCGGCGCCCTGCAGCGCGGGATAGACCAGTCCGAAAGCATCGCCGGCAATGATGGCGTCGGAGCCGCTGTCGACGATGCAGCAATGATGGTTGGCGTGGCCGCGGGTATGCAGAAAACGCAGCTGGCGGCTGCCGAAGTCAAGCACCTCTTCGTCTCCCATCACGCGCACGCGCTCGGCGGCTACACCTTCGATGCTGCCGTAGAGACGCTGGAACTCATCGGCTCCGTACACCGCCGAAGCACTGGCGACCAGCCGGGAAGGGTCGATGATATGGGGCGCGGCACGCGGATGAGCGAGGATGGTAGCGTTGCGGCAGGCACGGGCCATGGCGGAGGTGCCGCCGGCGTGATCCAGATGTACATGGGTGATGATCAGGTATTCAACCTGCTCGGGCTGCAGGCCATGGCCTTGCAGCGCCGCCAGCTGCCTGGGTACCGCGGCATTGGTGTTATTGTCGAAGAAGATGGCGCGATCGCCGTCGATCAGCAAATAAACGGCGGCGAATTCGGGCCGACCCAGATAGTGGGAATCGATGGTGAGAATGCCGCTCATTGGCGGTTGAAGCCGAGCCCGAGGTCGGCAGAATGGCAACTGGCTGGTCTGCCGCGCGGCATTGTCGATGCTTTCATTGTTCCTCCCCTGCGCAGGGCCATCGGAGCGACAAACCGATGCACCGCTGGACTTTTCTG